>JAFASN010000081.1 GCA_019244415.1 Verrucomicrobiota bacterium
CCGGCGAGGCGCGGTCTGGTTCGTCGAGGCGATGTTCCCGGGCTACTTCTTCGCGCAATTCGATTACGTGAATGAGCATCGCCGTGTCGAGCACGCGCCGGGCGTGCGTGGTGTTGTCCAGTTCGGCGACAAACTGGCAACAATCGATGAGGAGACAATCAGGAGTCTCCAGGCGCGAATGCGAGACGAGGAGACCATCACCATTGATCCGGAGCTAAAGGCGGGGCAGGAAGTACAGATCGCGGGGGGACCCTTGCAAGGCTTGGAGGCGCTCGTTACGCAGGTGCTTCCCGCTTCAGAACGCGTGCGAGTATTGCTGGAATTCCTGGGGCGCTCGGTGCAAACGGAGGTGCCGCGGGAAAGGCTAATCCAGGTGGGCGGTCCGATGTTGCCGTAAACCCCGGCGCTGACGCAGCGGTTTTAGGGGGAGACTTGGGCGACGGGCAATCGCGAACTGTGGCCTTTCACCTTGTGCGGCGGACGCACAATCCGCAAACCGTTCTCCGTCTCGTACGCTTCCGGCGCTTTGCCAATGAGAATACTGAGGGTGGCGAGTGAACCGAGGCCGAACATGCCTGAAAGGAGGAACAACATAGTGACAATTAATAAGCAATAATGATGCCTGAGCAGGCAGCTCGGCTCGTATTTTTCCAGTGCTGTTTTACTCTGTAAGATTCTGCCCAGGCGCGGTACTTTCGCGGGCGTCCGAGCTCGTCAGCCCCCGCCGCTGGAGCAGCGGCTCGAGGTACGGGTCGCGCCCGATAAAATCGTGGAACAGCTTGATGGCATCAGTGCTCCCGCCGCGTGAAAGCAAGCTCTGGCGGAAACGATCACCGTTCTCCCGGTTCAATCCACCATGCTGCTTGAACCATTCTACGGTGTCAGCATCGAGTACTTCGCTCCAGATGTAGGAATAATAGCCGGCTGAGTACCCGCTGGAGAAAATGTGCGAGAAATAGGGGCTGCGATAACGCGGCGGTACCGGCGCAAAATCGACCCTGGCTCTTTTCAGCGCATCTGCTTCAAAAGCCAGAGCATCGTCCGGCACGTGCGCGGGTGTGAGTTGGTGCCACGCCTGGTCCAGCAGGGAAGCTGCAAGGTACTCTGTTGTCTTATATCCCTGATTGAACTTCTCGGCCGCCACCACCTTGTCGAGGAGCTCCTTCGGAATGGGCGCACCGGTCTCGTAATGTGTCGCGTAATGAGCCAGCACTTCCGGCCATGCCGCCCACATTTCGTTAACCTGCGAGGGATACTCGACGAAATCGCGCGGGACATTGGTGCCGCTAAAGCGCGGATACTTCACCTGCGAAAACATTCCGTGCAGCGCGTGCCCGAATTCATGAAAAGCGGTTCGCACTTCGTCGTAAGTCAACAGCGTCGGCTTACCGGCAGGCGGCTTTGGGATGTTAAGATGGTTGGCGACGATGGGCTGAGTACCGAATAGCTCATTCTGCGAGACGTACTCATTCATCCAGGCGCCGCCACGCTTCGATGGTCGCGCATAGTAATCGCCGATAAAGAAGGCGAGGTGTTGTCCGTTGCTGTCGAATACTTCGAAAACCCGCACATCCGGCTGGTAAACAGGAAGATCGTGGCGTTCCTTGAAAGTTATTCCGTACAGCCTCCACGCGGCATAGAATACTCCATCATTGATAACGTGGTTGAGCTCGAAGTACGGTCGCAGCTCTGATTCATCGAAGTTAAAGCGCGCCTTTCGTACTTTTTCCGAGTAGTAGTCCCAATCGCAAGCCGCGAGTTGAAATCCACCTTTCTCGTTATCGATAACGTGCTGGATATCGTGCGCCTCGCGGCGGGCATTCTCCACCGCCGGTGTTGTCAGGTCGGCGAGTAGCTTGTTTACCGTCGAGACGTTCCGCGCGGTTTGATCTTCCAGCTGATACGCAGCCCAGTTATCGTAGCCAAGTAACTTCGCGCGCTCCGCCCGAAGACGCGCGATGCGAATCACTACCTCGCGATTATCGAACGCTCCGCCCTTGCTGTTGCGGCTCAGGGATGCATCCATGATGCGTTGCCGTAAAGGTCTGTTCTGCAACGAGCCGAGAATCGGCTGATTCGTGGTGTTCTGGAGCCGAATGACGTACTTGCCGTCCTTATGTTCATCCTTGGCGGCGGCGATGGTTGCGGCGAGCTGGCTCTCGGACAAACCGGTAAGCTCCGTCTTATCGTCAACAGTGATCGACGATGCGTTCTTTTCGTGCAGAACGTTCTGCTCGAAGGTTGTCTGCAACGTTGCGAGCTCGGCGTTGAGCTTCTTCAGCTTCTCCTTGTCGCTGTCCGACAGCTTGGCGCCGGCACGAACAAAATCCTTGTAGTAGCGTTCGAGAAGATAGCTAGATTCGGCATCAAGCCCGAGCCTGCCGCGATTGTTGTACAATTCCTCGACACGGGCGAAGAGCTTCGGGTTGAGGTGAATTGAATCCTGATGCGCGGCCAACTTAGGCGCCAGATCAGCTTCGATCTTCTGCCGCGCAGGATTAGTATCGGCGGCATTTAGATTCGAGAACGTCCTCTGCGCGCGCCGGAGTAGCTGACCTGAGCGTTCCATTGCGATGACCGTGTTGTCGAATGTCGGCTTGTCTTTGGCATCCGCGATCGCCCGCGACTCCGCCAGCTGCTCTCGCATTCCCTGTTCGATTGCAGGGACGAAGTCACCGTCGCGAATGCGATCAAAGGGCGGGAAGTGGTAGGGAAGCGAGCTTTGCTCAAGGAGCGGATTTGTTTCGTTAGGTGCTGCGACAGCGACAGCAGAGCAATACATGATGAATAAAGAAGTAAGAGCGACGGTTATTGGCACATGCTTAAACAGCGCCGACCAAATGGCTCCAGCGGTAGGATTCGAACCTACGACCAATCGGTTAACAGCCGACCGCTCTACCACTGAGCTACGCTGGACCATTTTTGGGACGCACTGCTGCGGCGCGAGGAAGTGCTACTTTGCGCCTGCGGTGAACGCTGGCAAGCGCTTTCCGCATGCTGGGCGCGCCGTACTCTGACGCCGACATGGCCTTTGTCAGTTAAGCGCGTAGCTGTCGAATAAAGCGAGGCCGGTACTGTTATCGACGCCTTGGACGACGGCGGTGTAATTGCCGGCCGGCAGTTGCACGATCATGGCAGGCTCGCGCCAATCCTGCGGGGCGTATCCAGTATTCACGAGCTGGGCCGCCTGGCTCGGATCGCTCCTCCAGTTATCGCTGCTGCGCAGCAACGTGCCATCGCTATTGTACAAGGCTATGTGCGGGTTCTGTAATGCACCGGAAAGGCCGTAGCGACTCAGGGTGGGCCCGATCGCGCGTAGTACGAGGCTGAGATTGTTTCCTCCGCCCACAGTAACGCCGCCGATAAGTACGCGGTCACCGGTAAGAACTTGTCCCCGTGTGCTGATGTTTGTGAGCGTAGATGAGGTGTTTTTCGAGATGTCGTAAACTTCCGCCAGCGCCACTCCCTGCCCGCCATTCTGGCTCGTCACGACGGCGGTGTAGGTGCCGGGTGGCAGACTGATGACGATGGCCGGCTCGTTGTCGCTCGTCGGCTGAAAGGCGTGGTACGGTCCGCCTTGCACGAAGAGCGACTGCTGAGCATCGCGCCAGCCGTTATTTGAGGCGATCACGTTTCCGGCGGCATTATGAATCTCGAGCCGCGGATCAGCCAGTACACCGGTAACTCCGAAACGGGAGAGCGTCGGTCCCAGGGCGCGCACGATGATTGTTTTTTGCCCGGTCCCGGCAATGATGAACCCCACGATTTCAGCGTTGTTTCCGCCGCCAACGCTCACGCGCGTGGAGATGTTGTCGAGGAATGGGGCGCTTGCACTGCGTGATCCAGAAGGAGTACGCGGAGGAGTAGGAGTGGGTGAAGAATCCCGACGGGGCGAGGGGGTTGGCGAGTTGCCCGAAGCGGGCGAACCGCCTGTGTAGAAGCTTACTTCATTCGACAGCGTACTATCGACGCCGGAGGAATCGTAGGCGCTGACGGCGAAGTAGTAGGTTCGTCCTATACCCAGGCCTGAAATCGCTGCCGAAGGGGTGTTCCCGGCGTCGAGTTCCTGTGAATAGCTGCCGCTCGTTGTGCCATAGAAAACATGATAGCCGGCCACGTTCGCACTCGTACTTGGATTCCATGTCAGCGTGACTGAAGTCACCGGCTTAGGTGTTCCGCCGGTAATCGGCTGCGCGGTTGCCGAGGCGGTGGGGCTCGGCGTCGCCGATGGTGTGGGTGTGGGCGTCTGGTTCGCGGGCGGAGTGGGGCTCGGGATTGGAGTCGGAGTGCTGACTGGTGTTGGCAATGGCGAAGCCGTAGGGGTGATAACCGGCGTCGGTGTGGGAGTGGCGGACGCAATAGGTGTAGGCGTCGCGCTCGGCAAGGGAGTTGGTGTCGGAGTACTGACTGGTGTTGGCAATGGCGAAGCGGTAGGCGTGATGACTGGCGTCGGCGTTGGAGTCGGGGATGCCAGAGGTGTGGGCGTTGCGCTCGGGGACGGAGTTGGACTCGGGGTGGGAATAGGTGTGAGCGTCGGGGTCGGCGTCGCTGTGGGAGTTGGGATTGGCGTCGGCGAAAATATCGGCGTGGGCGTTGGTGTCACAGTCGGCACTGCCGAAGGAGAAGGTATCGGAGTTACACTTGGATCAGGCGTAGGCACCGGTGTCGGTGTTGGCGTAGCTGTCTGAACGGGCGTAGCCCTGGGTGTAGAAGTTGGCGTCGCGGAGGGAATCGGCGTGGGCGTCGGGCTGGGTGCCGAAGTGGGGCTCGCGCTGGGTTCGGGGGTTGACGACGGGCTGGGCGTCGGCGTTGCAAACGGCGTTGCCGTCGGTGTCACGGTCGGAGTGGTAGCAGGCGAAGGCGTGGGCGTCGGGCTGGCAGATGGATCTGGTGTGGGCGACGGAACCGGTGTAGGTGAGGAAGCGGGTGTCGGCGTGGGCGTTGGCGAGTCGTCGGCATAGGCGACGGGTGCGGCAAGCAGAAGAACGAGGCCGAAACAGACCAACGTAGTTTGTAAATACTTACAGGGGATATGGAAATTATAGTCCATGCTGGAACGTATAGCATGGCCTGTGCCGATTCCTGGGATCCGTTACCGCAGTGAACTCGCTCGCAGCGCCCCGCCGCTCACGGGTTCGGCCCGCCCGTCGCGCCCACGAGGCGGAAAGCTCCCCAGCGCACTCTTATTCGCTTGCGCGGCTGCAACCCTCTGCTAACCTTCGCGCTTTAAGAACGCGGGGTGGAGCAGCCTGGTAGCTCGTCAGGCTCATAACCTGAAGGCCGCGGGTTCAAATCCCGCCCCCGCAACCAATTCGGCGCGGCTCGCTTCAGCCGACGCGTCGTTCAGCCGCGCCGCGTTTTTCGCAGCCGCCAACCCTGAGTGCTGAATTGTGAATAGAAGCGCGGCGTGTGGACGCAAACCGGCCGCGCCATGAACCAGTCACGAGTACTATTCACGCGTCATCGTTACGTCCGCGCTTGCAAATCATCCGCGGTACTCGTCGTTGCGAATGTGACTGCGCAGAACATCCTCGTAGGCACGGCCAGCTGGTCTGATCCCGGGTTCGTGGAATATTGGTACCCGAAGAAGATGGCGGCCGCCGATCGGCTGCCGTGGTACGCGCAACACTTCAACATGGTGGAGGTCAACTCTACCTTCTACTCCGTGCCCGAGCCGACGATGGTCGCTCGCTGGTGTGCAGCCACGCCGCCGGATTTCATTTTTGACGTAAAGCTGCACCAGCTTTTTTCTCATCACTCCACGCCGGCGAAGCTGCTGCCGCCCTCGATCCAGGAGAAACTTGGCTTGGAAAAAACGGCGAAGGTGCCGTTGAATGCTGACACCGAGGGCGCCGTGTGGGATGCGTTTCGTACTTCGTTGCGCGTCCTGCAAATGGCCAACAACCTTGGGGTGTTATTGCTCCAGCTTTCACCCGCATTTTCGTCGCGTAAGTACCGGCTCGAAGACTTGAGGCATTTGTTCGAGCTGGCGCACGGGTACCGCATCGCGGTTGAGCTGCGAAACAGAAACTGGTTTGAAGACGGGCAACTCGAGCAAACGTTGCGCTTTCTTCGCGAGCATTGCGCTATTTTCGTAAACGTCGATGCGCCATCAGCGAATCACTTTACCGTCGTGCCGAGCGATCTTGACGCGGTGACGAATCCCGACGTCGCCTACCTGCGTCTTCATGGGCGTGATGCGCGCGCTTACCTCAAGGGCAAGACTGTGGCGGAACGTTTTTGCTACGATTACTCAGATGCCGAAATCGATGAAGTAGCGCAGCGTAGCGAGCGTTTGACGCGCGAGGCGAAACAAGTGCACGTGGTCTTCAACAACAACGCACGCGATTACGCTCCGCATGCTGCCTTGCGGCTGCGCAAAGCGCTTGGCCAGATCGCGTCAGTACCGGCGCGCGCGGCGGAATTATTTTGAGCTAGGTTTCGTTGTGAACGAAACGACGGTGCGCGCCGGCCCGCCACTGCCCGGTCCGATGCGCAGACTGAAGCAATGGCTCTGCGCGCATCGCATGACGTTGATGACGCTGACCGATACCCCGCACTCGATCGCGCTCGGATCGGCCATCGGCATCTTCTTCAGTTTCACGCCGCTCTTAAGTCTTAAGACGCTGCTCTCACTTGGCGTGGCGTGGTTGTGCAAAAGCAACAAGATCGCCGCGGTGATTGCGGTCACGCTGCACGATGTACTTTTGCCGGTAATGCCCGCGATCTATTTCTGGCAATACAAGATTGGAATGCGTGTACTTCACGGGAAACCTGCTCACCGCATCCATGTCCACCGCCTGGCATGGGGAGATTTCTGGCACTGGGATGCTTTCGTGCGCTTCGGCTGGCCATTGTTGCTTGGGTCGCTGTTTCTCGCTCTTCCGAGTGCGCTGGCCACGTACTTCATCATGCGAATGCTCGTCAGCCGCTCACAGAGCGGACGCTCGCACCCGCGCTCCTGACATTTCCGGGAGCGGCGGCACGAGAGTTGCACTAAGGCATTCCGCCAAATACGCGCCTGTACTTATGAAATGTTTTCTACTCCTTGTTCCGAGTCTCGTACTTTGCGCCTGCGCTGACATGCACGTGACGAGCAGCCGCGTCGGCGGCGGGAGTCACGCTGCTGCGGTTGACGCAAAAGATTTTGGCTCCGGCGTCCGCATGATTACGGCAAATTGCGGAGTAGGCGCAACGAATCCGAAGGCGATTTACATCCGGCCATTCTGCATCGACACCGCCACTTTCACGGGCGATGAAGCGCAAACCGACGGCGAGATGCCGATCCGCAAGGCGCTCACGCCGGTGGAGTTTGCGGACGATCTGAAAGAGCAACTGGAAAAAATCGCGCCGGCTCGGATTCTCAGGCCGAACGAGTCGCCGCGGCTCGGCTGGCTGGTGGACGGCGAATTTCAGCTCGTTGATGGTGGTAGCCCGGCGGGGCGGTACTTTCTCGGCCAGTTTGGTGTCGGCCGCTCGATTCTCGCCCTGCACGTGCGCGTCACTGACGTGAAGAGCGGCATTGTCGTTTACGAATTCGATATGGCCGGCGGCAGCAAACTGCAAGGGCGTCTCGGCACGGTACGCGCAAGCGGGCTGGGCCGTGCTACGCATTTCGACCTGCAAAATGCTGCTGAGCGCGTCTACCTGACGCTTAGCGCGAATCCGTATCGCTACGGTGCGCGCGCCAACGTGAGCCTGCCCGAGTGAGCGCGCGGCTGGGTTTCACGTTGTAAAGTCGCCGCCGCTCGTTAACGTGCTGCCGTTTTTCCGGAAATGAGAGTTCCGCGCACTATCACCCTTCTGCTCCTCAGCGTACTCGCGCTGAGCGCGCAAGCAGCGGCACCCTCTTACCTGATCGTCGAGTCGCAAACCGGCTACATTTTTCTCGATCAAGGCGGCCACGATAAACGGCAGGTCGGCAGCTTGACGAAAATAGCGACCGCGTGTGTCACTCTCGATTGGGCAGAGAAGAAAGGCGGCGACCTGAATCAGCTCGCCGCAATCATGCAGTCGGATTTCGCCGGCGAAGAGAAAAACGAGATCGGCTGGCAACCCGGCGATAGCGCCACCATTCGCGACCTGCTCTATGCCGCGCTCGTGCAATCAGATAACATCGCCGCCAACGCGCTCGCGCGTACTGTCGGGCAGACCTTGAGCTCGACTGTGGGCGTGAATGCCACGCCGACCGCGATTTTCGTCGGCCAGATGAACGCGCTCGCGAAGAGCCTCGGAATGCAACGCACTCGTTTTGCCAACCCGACCGGCTATGATCAACACGAGAGGCCAATGCCGTTTTCCACCGCTGAAGACTTGGCGCGGCTCACCCGTTATGCCATGAACAAAGCGAGCTTCCGTTTCTACGTGTCGCAACGTGAGCGCGAGATCGCGATTCAAAGCGGGGGTAAGACGGTGCATTACACATTGCACACGACCAACGATCTGCTCGGCACCAACGGCATCGACGGCGTGAAAACCGGGCAAACAGCCCGTGCCGGCGAGTGCCTCATCCTTTCCGCCAATCGCGAAGCTGAAGTGGTGAAAGGCGAAAACAGCGCGACCATTTATCCCAAACATCTCATCATTGTTGTTCTTGGCAGCAACGATCGCTTCGGCGATGGACAACGTCTCGTGCAGCAAGGCTGGCAGCTTTACGATCAATGGGCCGCGACCGGCCGCCCAGTTGACCCGCGGAAAACATTGTAGTGTCGTCTCCCGCGGATGAAAACGCGGATTGGAATTCTTACCAGCGGCGGCGATTGCCCGGGCTTAAACGCGGTGTTGCGTGGCGCGTCGCTTGCCGCAGAGAAACTCGGCTGGGAAGTTCTCGGTTTCCGCGATGGCTTCGAGGGACTGCTCCCGCCCGGCGACTGGATCGTACTCGACCGCAAATGTACTGAGAACATCATGGCGCTCGGCGGCACCATTATTGGTACTACAAACCGCGGTCACTTCGTTTCCAAAGTTGCCGGCGGGGACCGTACTGTCGTCGCCGAAGAGGTGATCGAAATGGCGCGCACGGTCTTGAAGGACGCGCGCGTGGAAGCACTCATCATCGTGGGTGGGGACGGCTCGATGACGACGGCGCTCCAATTGCAGGAGGCAGGAATAAATTGCGTGGGCGTTCCAAAGACGATCGACAACGACCTGGAAGCAACAGCCATGACCTTCGGGTTTGATTCCGCTGTTTACGCCGTCATGGATGCGCTTGATCGCCTCCACACGACGGCGACGAGTCATAAACGCGCCATTGTTGTCGAAGTCATGGGACGCCACGCCGGCTGGATCGCGCTGCATGGCGGACTGGCCGGCGGCGCCGACATCATTTTGATTCCGGAGATTCCGTTCGATTTCGACAAAGTCGCCGCCGCCATCCGCGCACGCGACGCGGCGGGGAACCTTAGCTCCCTCGTCGTCGTCGCCGAGGGCGCCCGTCCGCGCGATGGCCAGCAAATCAAGCGCGACATGGAACACGGGGAGTTCCGGCTCGGCGGAATCGGTGATGTCGTCGCGCATGAGATCGCCGTGCGCACGGGCAAGGAAACGCGCACCTGCGTACTCGGTCACTTACAGCGCGGTGGACCGCCTACGACTCTCGACCGCATTCTCGGTACTCGCTTCGGCGTGAAAGCGGTGCAGCTAGTCAACGAAGGCCATTTCGGCTCGATGGTCAGTTACCAAAGCTACAAAGTACGCCACGTGCCAATCGCCGACGCAGTCAACCGCCTCCGCCTTGTGCCACCAAACGGCGAAATGGTGCAAACAGCGCGCGATGTAGAGATCAGCTTCGGCGATTAATCGAACAAGCTTGTTCCTGCTCGTACTCCTGCTGGTCCTGGGAGAATGACCAATGCTTCGCCGGTTCAACGCGGCTCGAACGCGAACTCCTCGTCCACCAGCGGCACGTAGTCGTCGCTCTCGATAAGCCCGTCGCGCAGATGCACCGCGCGGCGGGCGTGCGCCGCGATGTCTGGCTCATGGGTCACGAGGATGATCGTGTTACCCCGTTGGTAGAGTACTTCGAGCAGCACTATGATTTCTTCGCCCGTTTTCGAATCGAGATTCCCGGTGGGCTCATCAGCGAGGATGATTGACGGGTTGTTGACCAGAGCGCGCGCGATCGCGACGCGCTGGCGTTGTCCTCCCGAAAGCTCGTTCGGTTTGTGCTGCATGCGATCGCCCAGGCCCACTTCGCGCAACGCGTTCGCCGCCATCTCTTCGCGTGTGGCGGGATCAACTCCGGCGTAAATCAGCGGCAGCTCGACGTTACGCAAGCTGGTGGAGCGGGGGAGGAGGTTAAATGTTTGAAAGACAAACCCGATCTCGCGATTCCGAATCTCGGCCAGCTCGTCATCAGTCATCTCGGCAACGTTGCGTCCGTTGAAATTATAGCGGCCGGATGTGGGCGTATCGAGACAGCCGAGCATGTTCATTAAGGTCGATTTCCCGCTGCCGCTCGGTCCCATAATCGCGAGATACTCATTGCGGTGTATGCGCAAGGAGACGCCGCGCAATGCATGCACGACCTCTTCGCCCATCAGATAATCCTTGCTGATGTTCTGGATGTCGATGACGACAGGGCCGTGCGGCCTGATTGCGCCTACTCTCACGTAGCTGGATTATGAATCGTGATTAGTGACTGGAGAATGGTTTTCGCCCTGCACGGCTAGGCTTCACGATTCACTTCTTAGCTGGCTCTTTCTCTATCGTCACCTTCGCGCCGTCCTTCAACTTCCGGCTGATCGCACTGTAGCTACCGGAGATAACTTCATCGCCGGGCGCAACTCCATTTTTTACCTCGATGTAAGTATCATCGGCGATTCCGGTTGTTACTTTCACCTGCCTCGCTGTCTTCCCATTTTTTTCGAAAACCACCTTGGATATCTTCTCGCGCTCTTCGCGTTCGGTTCGTTTTTCCTGTTGCGTATTCACCACGTCCGCCGGGTTATCGCCTTTGTCCTGAGCCGCTTGACGTTCTTTGCGTTTCTCGATTTCCTCCGGGCTCAAATTGCTGTCGCCGGTGCGGATGGTCACCGCTTGGAGCGGGACGGCGACCACGTCGTGCGCGATGTTCGTCTGGATCTCCGCCGTGCAGCTCAGGCCGGGGCGCAGCAATACGCCGGGCTTGTCGAGGTTAATTTTCACCTCGAAATTCGTCACTTCTTCCTGCGTTCCGGCGCCAGTTGTTTTACCGGTGTTTGCGATTTGGGCAACGGTGCCAGGGAACTTGCGCTCGCCGTAGGCGTCGATCGTCACAGTCGCCTTGTCACCTATCTTCACATTCACCACGTCATTCTCATTTACATCCACCACGGCCTGCATTTTCTGTAGATCAGCCACGCGCATGACTTCGGTGCCGGCGAACTGATTGGTGGCCACGACGCGCTCGCCCAATTTGCTGTTAAGTACCGTTACGGTGCCATCGATCGGTGAGAAGATTGACGTTTTCGACAGCGCATCGCGCGCCTGGCTCGAGCTCGCTTCCGCCTCCTCGATCTGATGCAACGAGCTGTCGTAAGTATTCTTCGCGACGTCGTAGGCGGCCTGCGCCGTGTTGTAGTCGGCAGCGGAAATCATCTTTTTACTGAATAGATCCTCCGCCCGCTTCAGGTCCTGTTCCGCTTTGGTCATCGATGCTTTTTGCTGCAAACTGGAAGCGCGGGCGGACGAGATCGCCGCTTCCTGCTGCTCGAGCAGCGCCTTATAAGAGTCCGGTTTAATGCGCACCAGCAGATCGCCTTTCTTTACCTGCGCGCCATCTTCCACCGGCAGCTCAATAATTTCGCCCGCCACTTCTGGGGAAATCTTTACCTCCGTTTCGGGCTGTACTTTTCCCGTGGCCGAGACGAGCTGGATAATAGTGCGCCGGCTCGCTTTTTCCGTTGTCACGGGGATCGGCTTCTCGCGTTTGCTCGCGATCACCGCGCCGATAATCCACACGAGCAGCAAGGCGCCAATGCCGATAAGAATGTACCGGCCGCGTCGAGACTTGCGTTTACGCGGCGCCGGCGTCGGGATTACCGATTGCGGCGGGGTTTTTGCTTTGCCGCTCGGTGCGGAAGTGACACTCGGTCGCATGTCGTTAGGTCGTGGACAATTAGCTGCGACTTAGACGATTTGAAAGCGAAACTCGTTCACGTTTTCCCTGCAAGCGTGAGCGAAGCCGACGAATCGGGCAAAGTACCGCAGAAAGGTTCGCGACGGCATCTCTCCACATCGCTTCTCTCGCCAGCAAATGGGAGCAATCGCTTCTCGATCTGTTCAATAGCCCAAATCGCGTGCTCGGCGATCAACGGCGCTGGGTCGCGCGCTGCGCAGCGCAACGCCGGCAAATCTTCTTCCGTCCCGACGTTCCCAAGAGCGACGCAAACGTTCCGCAGTAACCCGCGCCGCTTTGTGCGCTTGATCGGAGAGTCGCGAAATAACGCGCGAAACTTCGCCTCATCCAAATGGAGGTAGTCGCGCAGCCGCATGGCGGCGATTTCCGGTTTCATGTGGAAAGCAGTTTCACGCGAGGCGTGGGCAAAGCGGTTCCACGGGCAAACCTCAAGGCAGGCGTCGCATCCATAAATCCGGTCGCCGATCAGTGGGCGCAACTCGAGAGGTATCGAGCCTTTCAGTTCGATCGTGAGGTATGAGATACAGCGCCGTGCATCAAGTTGGTACTCAGCCAGCGCCCCGGTGGGACACGCATCGATACAGCGCGTGCAAGTACCGCAACGATTCGGCTGCGGGCTGTCGGCCGGCAGTTCAAGAGTCGTTAGAATTGTGGCAAGGAAAAACCAGGTCCCAAGCTCCCGGTTGAGCAGCATCGTACTTTTTCCCTGCCAGCCAATACCTGCCGCGGCGGCGTAATCACGCTCCAGCACCGGCCCGGTATCGACATAGTACTTCTGCACGCCGCCGTGCGCGCGAAGAAAGTTATCGATCCGCGCGAGTTTCTTTTCGATCAGCGGGTGGTAATCCTCGCCCCAGGCATAGCGCGCGATCCTAGCGCGATTCGTGTCATTCCGACCGGAGCGGAGCGGAGCGGAGGAATCCCGCGATGTCAGCGTTACGCGGTCGCCACGCGATTCCCCGGTTTCGCTCGGAATGATAGCGCGTGTACCTTGAAAATAATTCATTCCCAACACGACCACGCACTTCGCTCCGGGCAAGACGAGCTGCGGATCAGTCCGCCGCGCCGCATTGCGCTCGAGCCACTGCATCTCGCCGGCGTGGCCATTCGCCAGCCACTCGTAAAACTCGCGCGCATGCTGAGGGGAATTGGCGCGCGCGACTTTGCACACGTCGAACCCGAGTTGTTGCGCAAACTCGATCAGCTGCTCACGAATGTACATAGAATTTCATGCGCAACTTCAGAGAGGCTGCGCGCCGTCGTGTCGATGCGTCCGTCCGCGGCACTCGCATAAAGGGCTCGGCGTTGATGAAACAATTCTGCGAAACGTTCGCGCGGATTCGCCGTTTTCAAAAGCGGCCGCGTGGGTCTGCGCGCGGCGCGTTCCCATAGCGTTTGTTCGTCGGCATCAAGCCAAATGGTGCGGCCAAGCGCGTGCAGCAAACGGACATTCTCTTCGCGCAGCACAATGCCGCCGCCGGTCACGATGATCGCGTTGGCGCTCAGCCGACGGAGCGCCTCGGTTTCTGCGTCGCGGAACGCCGCCTCGCCTCGCTGCGAAAAAATCTGCGGAATGCTTAGCCCGAAGCGACGCCGCATCATCTCGTCCGTGTCGCGTCGAGGCAAACCGGTGCGCCGCGCCAGCTCCCGACCGACCGCTGATTTTCCTGCGCCCATAAAACCGATGAGTACAATCCCTGGCCTGCCGCTACGCCGCGGCAAGTCGCTCCGCTCGGGAGGGCAGCGTGGTTGCTCCATCGCGTAAGATAACTCGGAGACGCTATTGCGGCGACGGTAACTTCGTTAACATTCCGCCATGCCACCGCGCGCGAAAACTGCCGTCGCTGTCATTATGGGCAGCACGTCCGATTGGGAAACGATGCGGCACGCAGTCGAGATGCTGGAAAAACTTGGCGTTGCGTGTGAGCACCGCATCGTCTCCGCGCATCGCACGCCAGAGTTGCTGGCGCAGTTTGGCCGCGAAGCGGCGGAGCGCGGCCTGCGCGTGATCATTGCGGGGGCCGGTGGTGCGGCGCATTTGCCCGGAATGATCGCGGCACATACGTGGCTGCCGGTACTCGGCGTGCCCATTTTCACCAAAGCACTGCAAGGCGTGGACTCGCTGCTCTCGATTGTGCAAATGCCGGCGGGGATCGCCGTCGGCACGCTGGCGATCGGCGAAGCGGGCGCGAAAAATGCCGGTTTGCTCGCCGCGAGTATCGTCGCATTGTGCGACGAAAAGGTCGCTGAAAAAGTACGAGCCTTTCGCAAAACGCAGACCGACACAGTACTCGCGCAGCAACTTCCCGCCGGTGGTTCCGACCGGAGCAGCTTGTCACGCGGGACCAGGGCAGAGCCGGAAACATAGGCGAGCAATCCTGTGGCGCCTGCGAAGACCTTTCCACCCGGAGCAACCATCGGCGTGATGGGCGGTGGCCAGCTCGGCCGGATGTTTGCAATTCCGGCGCGGCGCATGGGTTATCGCGTCCACATTTTCACACCGGAGCGGGAGAGCCCGGCCGGGCAATTCGCTGATTACACGACTGTCGCCGACTTCCGCGATGAAAAAGCGGTGCGCCGTTTCGCGCGCGGTCTAAACGTGCTCACGTTCGAGTTCGAGAACATTCCGAACGAGACCATTGAGTGGTGTGCGCGCGAATGCGAAGTACGTCCCGCCGGCGGTATCTTGGAAACGGCGCAACATCGGTTGCGCGAAAAAACGTATCTGTCTGAAAACGGATTTCCTGTGGCGCCATTCCGCGTCATCCGGAATTCGGCTGAGCTGGTCGGTGCCGTCGAGCAGATCGGGCGCTCATCGATATTGAAAACCGCGTCGTGGGGCTACGACGGTAAAGGACAGCAATCCATCTCCTCGCGCGACCTCGAAGAAGTTTGGCAAACGCGTTCCGCCGACGAGCTGATCCTCGAGCGCTGCATTGATTTCGAGAAAGAAATTTCTGTGATCGTCGCACGCGACCCTATGGGAAACATGCGCACCTTTCCTGTCAGCGAAAACATGCATCGCGATCACATTCTCGATGTCACCAGCGTGCCCGCGGACATCCCGGAGAAAGTCGCGCGCACGGCGGTTGAGCTGGCGAACGGGATCGCGGAAAAGCTCGGCGTGATCGGATTATTGGCGGTGGAAATGTTCGTCGAAAAAAATGGCAAGGTGCTAGTGAACGAGCTTGCGCCGCGGCCACACAACTCCGGTCACTGGAGTATCGAGGGCTGCGTGACGAGCCAGTTCGAGCAACACGTGCGCGCGGTTTGCGGGCTGCCGCTCGGTTCAGTCGATCTGCTGCGGCCCACCGGGATGGCGAATCTGCTCGGCGATTTGTGGATCGAAGGCGAACCGAATTGGGCTGCCGCGCTTGGGTTGCCAAACGTGCATCTCCATCTCTACGGCAAACACGAAGCGCGGCCGCGGCGAAAAATGGGCCATCTCACGGCAGTCGCGAATTCTGCCGGCGAAGCTGCCCGACTGGTACGCGACGCGCGCGCCAAACTTTGCAGACAGAAGTCCTAGCGGGCGAACGCGCAATCGAGCGAGCTGTCGAGCTCCTGCGCGCCGGCGAAGTCGTCGCGCTGCCGACGGAAACGGTTTACGGACTCGCCGCCGACGCGCTAAACGCCGGGTCCGTGGCAAAGATTTTCGAAGCGAAAGAACGGCCGCGATTTGATCCGCTCATTGTTCATCTACCGACCCGAGAGTGGCTTGGAAGGGTCGCACACATTGATTCCGAGCTGGTTAACGATTTGGCCAGCCATTTCTGGCCCGGGCCGCTCACGCTCGTGCTGCCGAAAAGCGCGGCCATTCCTGACATTGTTACCGCTGGGCTCGAAAGCGTCGCGGTGCGGATGAGCGCGCATCCGATCTTCGCGCGCATCATCGCGGAGTTCGGCAGACCGCTCGCTGCGCCGAGTGCAAACAGGTTCGGACGCATCAGCGCGACGGCCGCAGCGCACGTGTACGACGAACTCGCGGAGCGCATTCCGCTGATCGTGGATGGCGGCTCCGCGACGCACGGAATTGAATCGACGATCGTGCGAATTGTTGACGGTGCCATCGAAGTACTTCGCCCGGGTCCGGTGATGGAGGAAATGCTCGCGCAGTTCGGCGCCGTCCGCGTGGTATCCGGCGCAAGGAGAATCATCGCGCCTGGCCAATTGCCGAGTCATTACGCGCCGCGCACAAAGCTCATCCTGGTGGATGATGTTGCCAATTTCGCGGCGCCAAGTGGCTCTCGGTTCGGCCTTCTCTCGTTGCGACTGCGCCCGTCATCGCGACCGGAGCGAAGCGAAGTGGAGGGACCCCGGGATGCGAGTTTAAAGGCAGCGCGACGGAATCCCTCGGCTCGAGTCGGGATGACATTTGCTGTTGTGCGCGAACTCAGCTCTCGCGGCGATCTGCGCGAAGCAGCGGCAAATCTCTTTCGCATGCTTCGCGAGCTGGATGCCGCACACCTGGATTTGATCGTAGCCGAAAAAGTCGCGAACGAGGGAATCGGCGCCGCCATTAACGATCGCCTGCAACGCGCCGCCTCGTCATCGCAGGCAGTGCTATAAAGTACCCTTCTTTCCTGCGACGTAATGACTGACTGCAGTCATTCCATTCAGCGCTGCTCTAATTCGATGCTAGCGTGCTGCCATGCCGCAACAACAATACTCCGCGCCGCCAGCGATGGCGATCGACCGAAACAAAAAGTACACTGCCACGTTCAAGACCTCGCGTGGAGAAATCGTCTGCGACCTTTTTGCCAAAGACGCGCCGAAAACAGTGAACAACTTTGTGTTTCTTGCGCGCGAGAAATTCTACGACGGCACGGTTTTCCACCGCGTCATCGGCGATTTTATGATCCAGGGCGGCGACCCGACCGGCACCGGTCGCGGCGGCCCCGGCTACAACTTCGAGGACGAGACGAAACACAATCCGCACAAACACCAGATCGGTAGTCTTTCGATGGCGAACGCCGGCCCGAACACAAACGGCAGCCAGTTCTTCATTACCCACATCGCCACTGATTGGCTCAACGGCAAACACACGGTCTTCGGCCAGGTCCGCACCGGTCAGGAGACGGTGAACGCGATTCGGCAAGGCGACGAGCTGATCTCGGTCACGATTGATGAGAATTAACGAAAGAGATGCTGCACAAGGCGAACAAAGAGCATTGGAAATCGCCACTCAATCTCTTAATCGAATTACTTCTCGTCGGCGCTGGCGTTTTCCTCGCTCTGCTGGCGAACAATTGGCATGAGGCGCGGCAACATCACGAACTCGCGCGCATCACACTGCGCAATTTCGCCAAGGAATTGAGGACGAACCGGGAAGATATTCAGGGCAAACGCGCCTATCACGAAACGTTAGCCCGCGAGGTACGCGACGTAGCCGCGAGTGATGAACACCTGGACACGCGACGATTCTTCACCGCAACGCATTGGCAAGGGCTGAGGCCGGTCTTTTTCGAACACACGGCCTGGGACCTGGCTGTGGCCACGCAAGCGCTCACCTATATCCCGTCCGATTTGGCCTTCACGATTTCCAGCGTTTACACGCAGCAGAATGCATTTCAGACCTACGAAAACAGTTTCGTTGGCGCTGTGCTGACGCCAGCGAACTCAAGCGATGCGCGAGCCCTCGCCGCATCGATCAACGGCTACCTTATCGATGTGAACATCAGGGAAGCAGCCCTGCTTGAGGCATATGACAAGGTCATCCCTGAGGTCGAGCAGGCAATTCGCCGCTGAGCGCTTTCAGCGCTGATGGGCGAGCGCGGCTTGCTCTTGCCGACGCCAGGCGGCGGCGGCTTGCGAATCTGGCGCGTGCCGAACGCGTCCGCACACAGGCAGGTCCGGCAGCTTTGTTCCCGCCGGCATCGCCGCTCTCGGGCCGGCGAGAAATATTTCTGAGCAGTTTTCAGCCGAACTATCGCATTTGTCAGCATGCATAACTACGTCAGATGCGAGATCCTGCTGAAACAGGCAGGGCAACGGTTCCCGCAACTTGCCGGGCTCATCTTGTTTGCTGCACAAATGCTCTGTTGCGGCGCGGCAATCGCGCAGAGCTTTGCCCCGCCTGCGAACGTGCAGAAATTCCCGTTCTACCCCCAGGGCGGCAACTTCTTCGGCGACCTTTTCCCGGTCAACTTCGTCGATCTGAATCCCAGCTCGCCCGGCATTCTCGTCTACAACGGCAGCGATTACACCTACGACGGTCATAACGGCTGCGACACGGAAATCCTCGGCTTTCCCGCGCAGGCCGTCGGTGTGCCGATCTTCGCCGCGCTCGATGGCACTGTCATCGCAGAGCACGATGGCGAGTTCGACATGAACACGACCCGGGCGAATCAGCCTGACAACACCGTCACGATCAGTCACGGCAACGGACAGACAACCACCTACGACCATTTCAAGAAGAACAGCATCACTGTTCGTGTGGGCCAGACGGTTATTGCCGGCCAGCAGATCGGACTCACGGGCAGCAGCGGGAATAGTACCGCGCCCCACCTTCACTTCCAATGCGACGTAAACAACGTGCTTTACGAGCCGTTCGCGGGGGTCGATCGGCCCGGCATCTCGGGCTGGGTCTCCCAACCGCCATTCCAGAGCAACTTCTATCTGCGGGAGATCGTACTCACCAATCAGAACCTGAGTACGTGGCAGGGTTATCCCTACGATACGACCCGCACAGGAACGTTTTACACCGGAGTTCAAAGCGTTGGCGTCTGGATGTTGTGCGGGAACGCCGAAGGCCTGCGCAGCTTGAGCGCGAACTATGTCCGCCCGGATGGGTCGGTGGCATTTTCCAGCCAGACGTTTAGCTATCCTTCCGGCGTCGCGCGCAACGCCGTTCTCGATTTTCAGTACAACGTCAATCTCGACACCGTTGGTGCGTGGAAGCTGCAGATTCTTATCAATGGGTCCGTCTTCACCGAAGCGCCCTTCACCGTCATCAGCACCGGCTCGCCCATCGTCAATCGGCCGCCCGGTTACATTCAGGCCACGCTGGACCCGATCACGCCATCACCTTCTTCGGTGGAGTTTTGCCGCGTGATCTCAAACACGCTGTACCTCGATCCTGATTACGCCTTGGTCAGCTACCATTATGTCTGGAAGGTGAACAACGTCGTCGTCCGTGATGTCGTCAGCGCAGGGAAAGCCGACGCCATCCCGAAAGGAACGATCCCGGCTGGAGCGAGTGTTACCTGCACCGTTACGCCTTCCGATGGGCAATTGAGCGGGCCGTCCACGACCGCCGCTGTCCTGCGCAATATTTCCACGCGGCTCGCGGTCCAAACCGGCAATAACGTTGGCATTGCCGGCTTTGTTATTTCCGGAACCGGCACCAAAACCGTCCTGGTTCGCGCCTTGGGACCGACGCTGACCAGCTACGGCGTGCCAGGCGCGCTGGCGAATCCGACGCTCGAGTTGCACGATGGGACCGGCGCCACTATTGCCGCCAACGACAATTGGGCAACAGCGGCTAACGCGCAGACGATTCCGCCCGCTTACCGGCCGCCGAACAGCCTTGAATCAGCCATCTACACCTCGCTCGCTCCCGGTCCTTACACAGCCATCATCCGCGGCGTGAATAATACGACCGGCGTGGGCTTGGTTGAAGTTTACGACTTTGATGACGCCACCAGCTCCAGCCTCATCAACATCTCCACCCGCGGCGTAGTCCAGACCGGCAGCAACGCCATGATCGGCGGCTTCGCCATCGCCGGTCCGAGTAAGACGGTGATCGTGCGCGCCCTCGGCCCAACCCTCAGCTCCTACGGCGTTGCTGGCGCCTTGGCCGACCCGACACTTGAACTGCACAATGCCCAGGGCAGTCTGCTCGCCTCGAACAACAACTGGCAGGACACGCAGGCGGCGCAGATCACCGCGACCGG
>JAFASN010000013.1 GCA_019244415.1 Verrucomicrobiota bacterium
AACTTGAAGAGCGAGGAGAAGCGGCGCGTGCAAATGATCGCGCTGACGTTGAGTGACGCGGAAAAAAAGCTGACCGGGAAAGAGCGGGTTGAAGCGCTGCAAAAGCTCTCGGATAAGGCGAATGATGTCGCGCAGGCGCTGGCGAACAAAAATGCGGATTTCGCGGCGGTGGCAGCGAAGTTCCAATTACCGGTACTTACGACAGGTGAGTTCACGCAGGCGGCGCCGGACCCGCAGCTGAAAGCCGATGCGCAACTGACACAGACGGCGTTTCAATTGACTGAGGCTGATCCGCTGGCCGATCCGGTGCAGGGCGCGGACGGATTTTACATTTTAAAGCTGGCCGGTGTCACGCCGCCGAAGCAGCTCACGCTAGAGGAAGCCAAGGGGAAAATCGCGGATGAACTGAAGACACGGCAGGAGCGCGAGCTGGTGAGTACGCGGGCGGCGAAGGCGTCGCATGATTTGCGCGAGGCGCTAAAATCCGGCGAAACGCTCGCGGCGGCCGCACAGAAACTAAACCTGAAGCTCGATCCGCTTCCGCCATTCACGCTGGCGGAGCAGCCGAAGAGCTCGCCCGCTCCGGAGAAATCGCCTGATCTGCCAATGATCAAAAACGCTGTCGCCGATCTGCACGCCAACGATGTGACGGAGCCAATCCCGACAAACGATGGGGCGCTCGTGGCGGTGGTGGAAAAACGCGATCCGCCTGACGCGTCCGAGGTGGCAGCGAACCGCGCATCTTTAGTACAACGGATCGAGCAAGGCCGGCGATTGATGTTTTTCCATGATTGGCTACAGGAGCGGCGGCGGGTGGCGGGCATCGTGGAGCAGCCGGAAGAGGAGCCCGCAGGCTGAGCAGTGGATTCGCGGGACGAGATTTTCGACGACGCCAACGGCGATCTTGCCATCGGGGAGCTGGAGAGCGCGGTGGATAAGTACCGGCGCACAGTCGAGATCGACCCGCACTTTTTTGATGGCTGGCACGCGCTTGGGATGGCGTTGATGAAGCTGGGCCGCTTTCCGGAAGCGATTGAAGCGGGCAAACGCGCGACGGAATTGCGGCCGAACGATCAGATCGGCTGGACGAGTTTGTCGCTGTTTTACAATCGCAACGGCAACATCAAGGAAGCGGAAGCGGCGGGCACAAAGGCGAAAATTATTTCCTGGGGCGGCAAGATTGCGAAGGAATGAGCGCGAAACGCCGGCGGCTCGGCTCGATCATTGCACTGGACTGAAGTACGACGATTAGTCACTTCGTTTTCGTTCAGAGCTCAATGTCCAATCGCTCGCGATTTTCCCTGCCCCGCACGGCGCCTGCTATGACGCAGGAACCATAACCATGCGCACCGGTGCATCTTTGCCGCGGCCTGAGTACCCGCGCCCCGAGCGGCAGCGCGGTTTTCTCCAGGGCGTCGATTGGCTGAACCTGAATGGCCCATGGGAATTTCGTTTTGATTCTGATCGAGCCGGTCACGAGCGGGCGTGGTTCGAGCCAGGCGAGGAACGCTGGCCCGACCAGATCATCGTGCCATTTTGCTGGGAATCGTTAGCCGCCTGGGGCGAGGCCGATGCGGCGGGAAATGATCATTACTATTCCACCCGCGTTTACCGGAACCCGCTGGAAGTGACGCGCGAGAACTACCGCAGTGCCGCGCGTTTCGAGGTCGGTTGGTACCGGCGGACCATCGAAATTCCGGACGCCGAAAGCTGGGCAAACAAGCGCGTGATTCTAACGGTGGGCGCGGCCGATTTTTTCACTGACGCCTGGTGCAACGGCCAGCACCTCGGCCGGAACGACGGCGGCTTCACGCCATTTGAGTTCGATATTACGGACGCACTGCGCCGCGGTGAAGATGGACTGCTTGCCGGCACGCTCGTACTTCGGGTGGAAGATCCGATGCAAAACGCGGAGCAGCCTGTAGGCAAGCAATGGGGCTGGTACACGAGCGCGAGCGGAATCTGGCAGACGGTATTCATCGAGCCGCGACCGGCAGAGTTCATCGAGAGGTTCGAGATCGTGAGTGATATCGCGAATTCGAGCGCGCACTTCACCGTTTTTGCCAATGGCGGAACAGAAGTAGGCGTCGAGATCACAAGTCCACTCGGGGAACGCTTCAGTGAACGCGCGGCGGTTCGGGACGGTGGCGCGCGAATCTCCGTCGCGCTCGGCAGCCCGCTGCTGTGGGACACCACGAATCCGCATCTCTACACGGTGAAGCTGAGGCTCGATGGCGCGGCCGCTCCCCCTGATGTCGTACTTAGCTACTTCGGCATGCGCAGCCTTGCCGCTGCCACAGTGGAAGGCTCCACTGCCCCGGGCACATTGCATTTGAATGGCGAGCCGATTTACCTGCGCGGCGCCCTCTATCAGTCGTACTATCCGGCCGGCGTTTACACCGCCAGCGACACGCAAACACTCCGCGACGACATCGCTTATGCCAAGCGCGCCGGATTCGATCTGCTGCGCGTGCACATCAAGGTGGATGACCCATTGCTGCTGCATTACGCCGATACCATGGGCATTCTGCTCATGTGCGATTTCCCGAATTTCGGCGAAGGCGGAGACACGCAGCTCGGGCGTGAGCGTTACGAAGAAACAATGCGCCGCGCCATGGAGCGCGATTTCAATCACCCGGCAATTGTGGCGTGGTGCTTGTTTAACGAGACGTGGGGATTCGGCGGGCAGGCCGCGTTTGTAAAGCTGATCAATCCTTCGCACCAGGGACCGACGTTCGAAACAGGCGAAGGCAAAAAGTTAAGCAACGAGAGCGCTTACGATTGGATTCAGGCGATGTGGCGGCTGGCCAAATCAATCGATCCGACCCGGCTGGTGGAAGACATGAGCGTGGTGGCGTGGGAGCACCTCAAGTACTACGGCCACGGCGACACGGACGTGAACTCGTGGCATTTTTACACGTCCGATTACGCCACGGCGCGGAAGTGGATCCGCGATGTGGTGGCGAAAACCTATGCCGGCTCGACGTTCAATTACGTGCCTGGATTTACCCAGGGACGTCAACCGCTCATCGCGAGCGAGTACGGCGGCGTGGCCGCGCTCGACGGCGACATCGACACAAGCTGGAGCTTCAAGTTTTTAACGAACGAGCTGCGGCTGCACGGGCAAATTTCGGCGTACATTTATACGGAGCTGCACGACGTGGAGTGGGAGCGCAACGGCTTCCTCAATTATGATCGGACGCCGAAAGATTTCGGCTACGACCCGACCATCGTAAACAACGGCGACGTGCTGCCCATTGACGCTCCGCCCATCCGGCGCTGCGTGCCCGGCGAAGAAGTAACGGTCGAGATTTTCTCATCGCATTTTTCGAGAGTACGCAAGCGCGACGTCACGCTTCAGTGGAGTTTTGGCGGGATCGATTCGCTCGGCTGGACCTACAACGACATTGCGGCCGGAGGCGAGCCGATCGATTTCCCGCACCTGCGGCTCGCGCTCGCGAAAAAACTGACTTTGCGCATGCCGCGGCAGACGATGCTCTGCACGTTGTGGGTGCGGGCGTTCGTGCCGAACGGGACGCTCGTGGCGGCGAATTACATCCAGTTTTTTGTCGATGCTGGGTGCCCGGCGTGGCAGCAATTGAACCTGCGCACGGTACTACGGCTGGCCGCGCACAGCTGGAACGCGGCGGAATGGAGCGGCGCGATTTCCACACGGCAGCAAGCCGAGAGTACGGGCGCGGCCCACGCCGAAGGGCGCGGCTTTTTTGAGTACAAGTATCCCGTCACACGTCAGCAACTACGCGATTGCTGGCGCATCACTGTACTTTGCGAAGCGTCATCCTACCGGCCTGACACGCCGCAGACCGACCGCTTCGCGCAATCCACTTCGCTGCGCCTTTTGCTCAACGGCGTTCCTGTGTACCGTAGCCTTCTGCCGAATCACCCCCACGATGCCCGCGGTGCGCTGAGTTATCTGCGCGGCGGCCGCGGGGCTTACGGTTACCTTTGCCACGCCAGCATCGAGGGCGATCTCCTGCGCGAGGTCTTGCAGCACATGCGCGGCGAACATCTTCGCCTTCGCTGCGTCGTGCCGCGCGATGAACGACCGCATGGCGGGCTCACAATCTACAGCTACAACGCCGGTCGTTATCCCATTGCACCGACGTTGCTGATTGAATAATCGGGACGTCCCCAGCGTGCTTTGCCTGTTTCTCATATCGAGGCTGCCGCAACAATGCGCGACATGACAGCCGCGGCCCGCGCGCCCGGCAGGGTCGAGCTGCTCGGCAATCACACGGATTATAACGAAGGCGTCGTACTCGGCGCGGCGATTGATCGGCGGGCAACCGTCACCGGCGCTTCGCGCGCGGACGAAACGATCGCGATCCGGTCAGCTGATTTCGGTGCGGTGAAAGTACAGCTCTCGCAATTGCGACCACTGACGGAGAATCGCTGGGCCAATTACGCGCTCGGCGTAGTACACGAGTTGCGCGAACTTGGCGTGCCGGTCGCTGGGTTTGATGCGCAAGTGAGCAGCGACGTGCCGATCGGCTCCGGGCTTTCCAGCTCAGCGGCTTTTGAGTTGGCCAGCGCGCTTTTCATCCTGAAACTGTTTCCACACCAGCTTGCACCGATGGAAATCGCGAAAGCGTGCCAGCGCGCGGAGAACCATTTTGCCGGCGTGCAATCCGGGTTGCTCGACCAGATAACATCGCTTTTCGGCCGCAAAGATTGCGCCGTTTTCTTCGATGCACGCACGGAAGAAGTCCGCATCGTCCCCTTCCCTGCCGGCCTCGCTCTCGTGATCGCGGAGTCGGGAAAAAAACGCGAGTTGGCCAGCGGCGAGTACAACCTGCGCCGCGAACAGACGCGCGCAGCTGCGGCGGCGCTCGGCGTTCACGCACTTCGGGACCTGAATTCCGCCATGTTGGCGAGCCGGTCAGACATCCCCGCTCTGCTACGCTCGCGCGCCGCTCACATCGTGGGCGAAAACGATCGCGTCTGGCACGCGGTTGAATTACTCAACCGCGGCGATGGCGAAGGATTCGGCCAGCTCATGAATCAGTCACACGAAAGTTCGCGCCAGAATTTCGAGAACAGCACGCCTGAGCTCGATCTTCTCGTCTCGATCGCGCGGCAATTACCCGGTGTACTCGGCGCGCGGCTCACCGGCGGCGGCTTCGGCGGAGCGACCGTCACGCTCTGCCAACGGGCGGGAGCGGTGGAAATTGCCAACAAATTGAGCCGGAAATACGAGGCGCAAACGGGCATTGCGCCTCGCGTGTTCGTCTGCGAGATTGCTGACGGCGCCGCGTAGTCGCGGTCTTTTGTCTTTGCGGCAAATAGTGGCCCGGTCATTCCCCGAAATGTGACGGCCAAAGGCGCCCTCGGGAGCGAAATTCTCCCGCACACTATGGATGATCTCACACTAATCGCAGGCGGCAGACGCACGACACTGAATTCGGGTAAATCTGATCCCTACCCAATCATCGTGCATTCCCATCTCGCCTGGGATTGGGTGTGGCAGCGGCCACAGCAATTTCTGTCCCGCTTGTCCAAACGCCATCGTGTACTTTTCATCGAAGGACCCGTGCCCGATGAGCACGTGCGCACCACGCAATTGACCCTGCGCGAGATCACCGATTTCCCGAACATCATCGTACTTCAGATGAAAATTCCGGCGACGCGCTGGACTGATAATTCGTGGGTGGACAAGGAGCGGCGCCGAGTGGTGCAATCACTTTTGGCCGGCCCGCTGGGCAGAAAGTTCGCCGAGCCGGTGCAATGGTTTTACGATCCCATGGCGGTGACAGCGTTTGCCGGCCACCTCGATGAGCGCGCCATCGTTTACGATTGTATGGACGAGCTTTCGCTTTTCCGCGGCGCGCCGGCAGAGCTGGTCCGTCGTGAGCGTGAGCTGCTTGCGCTGGCCGATGTCGTTTTCGCCGGGGGACCGAAAATCTGGAAAGCCAAGCAGGCGTTAAACGAAAACTGTTTTTGTTTTGGTTGCGGCGTGGATGAGAAACATTTCGGTCGTGCGCGCGACCCGAAGCTTGCGCTGCCGGCGGACGTCGCTGCTCTGCCACGGCCGATTTTTGGCTACATCGGCGTCGTCGATGAACGCATCGATTACGAGCTCGTCGCGAAGCTGGCCGATTCCGCTTCAGGCAGCATCGTTATCGTGGGTCCTTCGACCAAGGTGGATCCGGCGCTGTTTCCGCAGCGCGAGAATCTGCATTGGCTCGGCGGTCGCGATTACACGGATTTGCCGGCTTACGCCCGCGCTTTTGATGTTTGCATGATGCCGTTTGCGATGAATGAGGCGACCCGCTTCATCAATCCGACGAAGGCGCTTGAGTACATGGCGACGGGCAAACCAATTGTTTCTACGCCGGTCGAAGATGTCGTCGCGCAATTCAGCAGCATCGTGACCATCGCGCGTAATGCGGGTGAATTCATCGCCGGTTGTGAGCGCGTGGCGGCGAACCATCCGCGGCAGCAAATCGAGCGGGGACTGGCGCGGGTACGCCGCAACTCATGGCAATCGATCGTGGCGCAGCTCGAGGAGCACATCGATGATGCGCTCGCCACCAAGCGTGAGCTGTCGATTGACGCCGCATAACGCGCACGCATTAACCTGAGTACGCGCAGATCGCCGATTCCGGCCACGAGCTTTGCACGCACGGCTCGCACCGATGTGCCTTGGCTTGCGAGTTGCTAAAGTGACGAGCATCCGATGAACACGGAAAACGGAGAGGTATTCCAGAGTTTCTTTATCGGCGGGTTCGAATGTTCGACCCACCGGTTGCGCAGTGGCAAACGGCTTGACCTGGTCTGCGCTACCCGCCACGACGAGTTTGCCGAAAGCGATTACCGGCTTCTGCGTGAGCATGGAATTTGTACCGTACGCGAAGGGCTGCGCTGGCACCTCATCGAGGCACAGCCGCGCCGTTTCGACTTTTCCAGCGCCGCCGCGCTGATTGACGCCGCCTGCAAAACGCACACGCAGGTCATCTGGGATTTGTGGCATTACGGCTGGCCTGATGACATCGAGATTTTCAGCACCGAATTTGTGGATCGCTTCGCGCGCTACGCCCGCTCGGCAGCGGAATTACTGAGCGAGAATTTCCCGGCGCCGATTGTCTGTCCAGTGAACGAGATCTCGTTCTTCTCCTGGGCCGGCGGCGAAGCGGGTATCTTCAACCCATTCGCAAAAAATCGCGGCGCCGAAATGAAACGCCAGCTCGTGCGCGCGAGCGTCGCTGCCATCAACGCAATGCGCGAAGTAAACCGCGAGATTCGGTTCTGCCATATCGATCCGATCATCAATGTCATTCCCGAGCGGCCTGAGAATGCCGCGGAAGCAAAGGCGTACCACCTCAGCCAGTTCGAGGCGTGCGACATGATTATGGGACGCACTGCTCCCGAGCTCGGCGGGCGGGAGGACTTCGTGGATCTGGTGGGCGTCAATTATTACATCCATAATCAATGGACGCATCCCGGTCACGCTGGCTCAATGCTCGTGCCATCAGACCCGCGTTACCGGCACGTGCGCGATCTTCTCCAGGAAAATTACGCGCGTTATCACAAGCCGATCTTCGTCGCGGAAACCGGGATCGAAGATGAGACGCGGCCGGCGTGGTTACGCTACATGTGCAACGAGGTGTACGGCGCCATGGCCGACGGTGTCCCGGCGCAGGGTCTTTGTCTTTACCCGATTCTTAATCATCCGGGGTGGGAGGATGACCGGCATTGTTACAATGGCCTTTTCGACTATGCCGATGAGCAAGGCCGGCGCGAAATCTACGAGCCGTTAGCTCGTGAGCTGGCGCGGCAGGAAAAGATCGTGGCTGGAATACGTGCTGGTGAGCAATTCGTCGATCGACGTGAAACAGATGTCTCGGCCCTCGACTGGGCGGCGCACGTGATGGAAGAACGGACGGACGAGAGCCGAACCGAGAAAGAAGCCGCCGCGGCCGCTTAAACCCGTCTTTCCGAGCGAGCGCGAGGAATCCCGACGAGGGAACTCTCAGGTTGGCTGCGAGATCCCTCGACTCCGCTCGGGATGACCTGAAGTCAGTGCGCCCGCGTCACCAGATGTTCACCTTCAGATTCGGCGGGCGCACCATCGCGCAATTGTCCGGCAAATTGAACGCCTTTTGGAATTCGGTCAGGTTCGAGAGCGGCCCATTGCAGCGAAAACGCGTAGGCGAATGCGGATCCGTGTTCAGCCGCAACCTCAAGTCTTCCTCGCGCTGATTGGCGCGCCAGACCTGCGCCCAACCGAGAAAGAAACGTTGCTCCGGCGTAAAACCATCGATCTTTTGGTCGCGTTCGGCGGGATTCTTCGCCATCGCTTTTTGCAACGCCGCATACGCCACTTTCACGCCACCGAGATCGGCGATGTTCTCGCCTTGCGTGAGTTCACCATTGATGTGCACGCCCGGCAGGGGCTCGTAGTCGGAAAACTGCTTCACGATCGCGGCCGAGCGCTCCTTAAATTTCGCTAGTGAACTGGGTGACCACCAATTGTGCAAATTGCCCACCGCGTCGTACTGGCGGCCCTGGTCATCGAAACCGTGCGTCATCTCATGCCCGATGACCGCGCCCATGCCGCCGTAATTGACGGCGTCATCAGCGTCCGCGTTGAAGAACGGCGGCTGCAAAATGCCCGCTGGAAAGACGATCTCGTTCAGGTTCGGATTATAGTACGCGTTCACCGTGGGCGGCGTCATCCCCCACTCCGAGCGATCCACGGGTTTGCCGATCTTCTTGAGCTCGCGGTCCACTTCGAACATCGACGCGCGCACTGTATTCATCACGTAAGGCCCGCGGTCGATTTTCAGGGCCGAGTAATCGCGCCATTTGTCTGGATAGCCGATCTTGACGGTAAATGCGGCCAGCTTTTTCAGCGCCTGCTCTTTTGTCGGTTCATCCATCCAATCCACAGACTTGATCCGTTCCGCGAGCGCCTCGCGCAGGTTGTTGACCATTTCCAGCGCACGCTGCTTCGCCTCGGGCGGGAAATGATCCGCCACGTACAATTTGCCGAGAGCTTCACCGATGCTGCCGTCTGTCGTTGCCACCACACGTTTCCAGCGCGGCTTGATCTGCTGCGTGCCCGTCAGGGTCTTCGAATAGAAATTGAAATTCTCATTCACAAAGTCGCTCGAGAGTTCCGGCGCGGTCGAGTGGATGAGGTGCCAGCGAAGATATTCCTTCCAATCGTCGATCGGCGTGTCTGCGAACACCTTGTCCGCCGCCTTGAAG
>JAFASN010000021.1 GCA_019244415.1 Verrucomicrobiota bacterium
TTGTAAAGGCGGGATGTGATCGCGCTTGCTGCGCACCCCTTTTTTCGCGGCGCGTTCCGGCACACTCGGCCGGTTGGCAGTGTCGATGAATTCTTCCTGCGGCTCCGTCATGGTAGCTTTGTTGCCGCCCCGTTCCTTCTTCTCATCGCGTTTTTTCATCATCACTTTCTCACGGCAGATTTTTTATCTCCAGCGGCGCCACGTGCACGATGTCATGCGTGCTCGAGGCCACTCCGATCTTCGCCTTTTCCAGCTCATTCATGATTTCGCGGCTCATCTGGTCTTTGATCCTGCGCACCCCGTGATCGTGGACGATGAAACGCAATCTCAGCTCAAGCGAGTTACTGGTCAGCCGATAGTACACGCTTGGGTCGAGATCGATCGGATCGACCTGATATCTCTCACGCAGACGCCGCACCGCTTCGTCCCCGATTTTCTGCTGGTTTAGCGCGTGACGATTCGCACTTTCCAGCAGGATCGACTCTGCCTTCGCCCGATCAGCTTTGTAGGTGATGGGCAGATGTATTTCGTCCCAGATGTATGGGAATTCGCGGGTGTAATTGTAAACCGGTTTGTTAAATATCTCGCTGTTGCTGATGGTCGCGATCCGGCCGGTGAACTGCCGGCTCTGCACCCACATGGCGGGCGAGGCGCTCTGCACTGCGGGCGGCTGACCCATTTCCATGATTGTCGTCTGAATGAATCCGAGCGCGACCACATCGCCGCGCACATCCCCCATGACGATACGGTCGCCGACGCTGAAAGTATTCCCGCGCAGAATGACAAAGTAACCCGCAAGCGCGGTGATCACTTTCTGCAATGCGATCGCCACGCCCGCGGTGACTAGTCCCATCACCGTGGCAAGCCGGGTGGGATCGTTGAACCAGATCGAGATAATCCCGAGCGCGATGAGCAACGCGCACAGCACGCTGATGGCTTGATGCGTCCAAAAGCGGGCACGCCATAACTCCGTGTTGCCGCGCACAAACAAACGCGCGAGCCCGCGCAGTACCCAGCGCAGCACGATCACGAGACCGATCAGCGCAACTGTCAGCAGCAACTTGCGGCCGTTCTCAGGCGTGAGGCCGACGAATCTAATCCCAAACCACGTCATCGTTTCTCTCTTTTACGCCGCCGCCTAAGCCATAAGCCGGCAAGTGTCGCGATTCCGGCGAGAACTGCCGCTGCTGTGACAAGCGACGGGTACTTGTACTCAGGCGTAATATGATTTTGCTCGGGGTACTCTTCGCCGCCGCCGCGCTCGCCACCGAGCTGAGCCATTCGCAGCACCTGCGCGATGTGCAACGCGCGACGCTCGGTCGTTTGTGAAATTTGCTCGCGACAACTGAAGCCGTCCGCGATCAGCAGCGTATCCTTCGCGGCGTTGCGCACGTGCGGCAACAGGTCGTACTCACCCACCTTCATCGACGTTTCGTAGTGATCAGCTTCAAAGCCGAATGCGCCTGCCATGCCGCAACAGCCATTATCCGGCAGCTCGAGATCAAGCCCCACGCGTCTGAGCAGCTTCTCGTCGGCCTCGGATTTCTTCAGCGCTTTTTGGTGGCAATGAATGTGCGCGAATGCTTTGCGGTGGAGCTTCGGTACGGCGAAATCGGGCGCGAATTCCTCGAGGAACTCGGCGAACAGGAACGTCTGCTTCGATAATCGCTGCGCGTCCTGATTATTCGGCAGCAGATTAATTAGCTCGTCTTTGAAAACAGCGTAGCAGCTCGGCTCCAGCACGACGATTGGCGTGCCGGCCCGGATGTGCAGTTGCAGACGAACGAGCATTTTTCTTAGCCAACGCTCAGCCGTATCGAGCATCCCGTAATCGTAAAGCGGGCGTCCGCAGCACATGTCTGCTTCGGGAACGATGACGCGAAAACCCGCTGACTCGAGGACTTCAACGGCCGCTTGGGCGGTATTTGGGTGAAAGTAGTTATTGAATGTGTCCGGCCAGAGGATGACCGCGGGGAGCGCACGCGACCCGCGTGCACGCGAACGCGACCCGCCTTCGGCAACTTCGCCGTGTGTTTCGGCGCGGTCGCCGAAACCAGCACGCGAGGTCGCGTGCGCTCCCCGGAATCCTGCGCCGTGCCTGTCGGGTAGGGTCGGCGTCCCGCCCGCCGGCGATGGCGTCCTCGCCATCGCGAACTTTTCGCGACCGCGGGAAGATCGTTTCGGCGAGACGCCGAAATCGGCAGGCGGGACGCCCACCCTACCCGAGATCGCGCGATCGCGCTGCCGGAACCATTCCTTAAAACTTTGCTTCGCAAACGGTGGCACGTTTCGTTGCGGGGCAATCCCGATTAGTGCTTTGAAAGCGTCGCGAAAGATCGGCGCGCGCGAAAAGAAGTTCGCAATTCGCGGTCCGAATGGCAGCGCATTTGTCAGCCGCGCCCAGACGTGAATCAAGCCGAAGGCATAGGCATGAATCGGACGCAGCCGGCGTTTGTAATAATGCGACAGGAACTCGGCTTTGTACGTGGCCATGTCCACATGCACCGGGCAATCGCCTTTGCAGCCTTTGCATGAGAGACAGAGATCGAGCGCATCCATGACCGCTTCATCGCGCCAGCCGCTCTCGCCGATGACTTCACCGCGCAACATCTCGAAAAGCAGATGCGCGCGCGCCCGCGTGGAATGTTTTTCCTCGCGCGTGACCATGTAGCTCGGGCACATGGTCCCGCCTCTCTCGCGGCGGCAAAGTCCCACGCCGACGCAGCGCACCGTTGCGTGCGCGAAGCTGCCGTTATCGTCGCGAAAATGGAAATGCGTTTTCGGCGCGCGTGGATTGTAATCTTGCCCGAGGCGCAGTTCCGCGATCGGCGATTTCGGATCGACCACTTTGCCCGGATTCATTTTCCAATCCGGGTCCCAGATTGATTTGAATTCGCGAAATGCCTGCACCAGTTCTTCGCCGAACATTTTCGGGAGCAACGCGGCACGCGCCTGCCCGTCGCCGTGCTCGCCCGAAAGCGAGCCGCCGTAACTCACCACGAGATCCGCCGCGTCATTGAGAAAGGCGCGCATTTTTTCGCGCTCAGCATTCGTTCCGAACTCAAACGGCAACCGGCAATGCACCAGTCCCTGGCCGAAATGACCGTAAACGGAAGTATCGTAATCGTGCCGCTGAAACAGCTTCTTCAAATCGCGCAGGTATGCGCCGATGCGCTCCGGCGGCACCGCTGAATCTTCCCAGCCCGGCCAGCGATCAGGTTTGTTCGGAGCGAACGCCGTGACTCCGAGCGCGCTTTCGCGCACTTCCCACAATCGCTTTTCCGCAGCGGGATCGTCGTAAAGCTTCATCGCAGGCGCGCTGCCGTTTTTCTGGAGCGCGTTCATCAGCTCGCGCGCGCGGTCGTCCGCTTCGGTTTTGCTTTCGCCGCCGAACTCGACCATCAGCCAGCCTTTGCCCTCGGGCAGCAGACTCAGCTCCGCCGTGTGCACGTGATGCTCTTTCATCAGCTGCACCATGTCGCCATCGAAGCCTTCCATCCCGATCGGCTTGTGCCGCATGATTTCGGGACAGTGATCGCCCGCGACGAAAACATCGGGGAAACCGAGTACAAGCAACGAGCGCGCTTTTGGATTCGCAATTAAATGCAACGTTGCTTCCAAAATCGTGACGCAGGTTCCCTCCGTGCCGGCAAGCGCGCGCGCGACGTGGAATCCATTTTCCGGCAGCAGCTCGTCGAGATTGTAACCGGAAACGCGACGCGGAATTTTTGGAAACCGCTCGCGAATGAGCGGCGCGTACTTATCCCGCAACGCTTTGAGTTTGCCGTAAATCTCAGCGAGCGGGCCACCATTCCTGATGATGCCCTCAAGTTCTTCGTCGCTCGTTTTCCCGACGCGCATCCGCAGGCCGCGGTAAGTGAGAATCTCGAGCGCGTCGAGATTGTCGGACGTGCGCGCACCCGTGCCGGCAAACTGCGCCATGACGGAATGCACGCCGCAAGAGTTGTTGCCGATCATTCCGCCAATCGTACAGCGATTGTGCGTGGCTGGATCGGGTCCAAACGTCAGCCCGAACTGTGCGGCGCGCGCGCGCAAATCATCCAGCACGATGCCCGGCCGTGCCGTCGCCAGCCGCTTTTTCGGATCGATTGCGATGAAGTCGCGAAAGTACTTCGTCATGTCGAGCACGACCGCGACATTGCAGCATTGCCCGGCCAAACTGGTGCCGCCGCCCCGCGAAAGAATGGGCGCGCCGAATTTGCGGCAAACCGCGATAGTGCTGATCACGTCATCGACGTCGCGCGGAATAACAACGCCGATCGGCACCTGGCGATAATTCGAAGCGTCAGCGGCGTAGAGCGCACGGCTGCCGCTATCGAAACGAACTTCCCCGCGGATTTCCGAACGGAGTTCGTTCGCAAGCTCGCGCGCTGTAATTCCGGCGGGATGTGATTGGTGATCGGTGATGCGTGATTGGTGAGAAGTACTCGATGGCGTCTTCACCAACCTATCACTATTCACTAATCACCAGTCTTGCTCCGGTGTCGAAAACGAAGCGATCGCGATCCCGACCGCCGCTTCCAGCGCGTAAACCGTCCGCGCCGTTTTTGGGTGTTCCGCGAGTTCTTCCGTCGCGGCCTTGAGCAGCTGCGGCCCGAAATGCCAGAGCCGCGAATGCCAGCGCGGCTTGATCAATCCCATGATGCCGTCGCCGATGAGGAAGAGCGCGGCGGTTTCAACGATGCGTCGAGTCACAAGCTGATTTTTCATGCGCAGATACTACGATTTATCACCCCGGTTTCATCTTTCCGCCCGACATCCGAGCTCGTCGGCATGACCGAAAAAAGGGTATGAGCACGAAAGCCACTTGGGAGCCGCCGCATCCGGAGCACGGGAAACTCAGCACCAAAGAACGGGAAGAATTGCCGAAAAACGCCTACGCCTTCCCGGAAAAACGCAAAGAGCCGCTGACCGACGCCTCGCATGTGAAAAACGCAGTTGCACGTTTCGATCAGGTCGAAGGCGTTTCCGATCACGAGCGCGACCTCGCCTTTGCCAACATCAAGAAAGCGGCCGCGCATTTCCATGTCGAGGTGAAGGAGAAAAGCTGGCACGACCTCGGCAGGGAACCGCACACGGAAAATCGCGCACAGTAAGCGCGCGATCTTGGTGATCCGGGAATAGTGATTCGCGGGAAAAACTCGCGCGTTTCATTTCAATTACTGATTACTCATCACCGATCATCCCTTCATGCTAAACGCGGTACGCCTTTCCAATGCGTGCCAGGCGGTGAGAGATGACGGCGGATCGGCGGCGGCGTCATGTCGCGTTTGTCGGAGTTGAAAATTGTCGCGCCTTGCGAGATGAGATAATCCGCCGTGCGCGCGGCGAGCGCCTGGATCGTCAGCCCAGGATTCGCCGAGCCTTGCGTCGGCAATACGCTGCCATCGCAAATGAACAAGTTCGCGATGTCATGCGTGCGTCCGAATTTATCGCACACGCTCGTCGCGGGATCGCTTCCCATTCGCGCGGCGCCGACGAGGTGCGCGTACCGCGCTTCGTGGAGCACTTCAGTCGCGCCCGCCGCGCGCATAATTTCCTCCGTCTTCTTTTGCGCCCAGTCGATCAGCTTTTTGTCGTTGTCGTGCAGGTTGAAGCTGATGTGCGGAATGCGAATACCAAACTCGTCGCGCTCAACCGAGAGCGTGACGCGATTTTCTGGCCAGGGAAGAATTTCTCCGAGCACGCCCCAGGCCGACCAGTGATTGTAATCCATCATCACGCGCCGCATTCCCCAGCCCCAAGCGCCCCGCGCCGCCATCATTTGTTTGGCGAACGCGATCGGGAGCGGACCGACGGTTTGAATGGCGAAGCCGCGCGCGAAATCGCGCTTCGGGTCGGTCTCGTAAAATTCTTCCGTAAGCGCGTGCGCCGGCGGCGCTTTATACATGCGAATGAGCTGATCGAAACGGCCGAGTACGACCGTGCCCGCCTGCGCCATCAGATACCGGCCGACGGTGTCGCTCGAATTCGCAAGACCGTTCGGATATTCCGCGCACGCGGAATTCAGCAATAAACGTGGCGTTTCAATCGCGTAACCGGAAACGATCACCGCTTTCGCTTTCTGAAAACGCGCGCGTCCCTCGCGATTGAAGTAATGCACGCCACTGACGCGATTGTTTTTGCCAAGCTCAATCCGGCTCGCCATCGAAAGTGACCGTACTTCAGCGCCATTCCGAATCGCGTCCGGGACATGCGTGATAAGCGTGCTCGCTTTCGCGCCGACTTTGCAGCCCTGAATGCAAAAACCGCGGTAAATGCAGTGCGGCCGATCGTTGCGCGAGCCGGAGAGGATCGCGACCGGGCCGCCCGCGCTGACCCGAATGCCGAGCCGCGTGCAGCCGTCGATCAGCGTGTCGCCGACGCCGCCCATCGGATGCGCGCCGTATGCGTAGCCGTGCGGATCCCCCCACGGAAACTGGGCTGGACCGGCGACCGGCATCTCGAGTTCTAACAACTCATAGTACGGCTTCAGGTCCCAATACGAGATCGGCCAGTCCGCGCCGAGACCGTCGCGCGTGTAAACCTCGAAATCGGACGGGTGAAATCGCGGTGTGAACGCAGCCCAATGCACCGAGCCACCGCCAACGCCTTTGCCGGAATTATTCGCGCCGAACGTGAGCGGATCGGTGCCGCCGGTGATGCGCATGTCTTCCCAGTAAAGCTTGTGCGAGCCCTTCTCGTCGCTCACCCAATCGCGCTCGGTGTCCCAGAACGGTCCTGCTTCGAGCCCGACGACCTTGAACCCGCCACGTGCGAGTCGTTGCAGCAAAACCCCGCCCGCCGAACCGACGCCAACGACGAGATAATCGATTTCATCGTCGTCGCGGAACCGCCGCATCGGCGAATCGAGCCGCTGCATCGGCCCGAGGTGATGCTCGTGATCATGCGGCGCTTCAAATTCGCCGCCGATCGGTTGTTGCAGATCAACGTTCACGATTCACAAATCAGCAATCACCAATCACCACCAATCAGCAATCCTCAGTGCGTCCCTCCCTGCCCGTGCGGCGGATGAAATTTGTGCGTCGCGATCTCCGGCTCGACCGGATCGGAGACGCACGACGGCGGCGCTTTCCATTCGTAGCGTTTCTCGTCCACTTCCCACGGCTCGGGCTCGCCGCCCTCGAGCCGGATGTAAGCGCGCGGATACGCCGGGCCGCCGAAGCCGATCTCGTCCCACGCGAACGGGTGCGAGTAATACATTTCGACGCAGTCCTGGATCACGAGTCCCCAGTAGCGATGCGGCGGCATCCGTTTCCAGATTTCCTCCGCGCCGGGCATTGGTTTGCCGTCGTGAATCAATTTCAGCAGCTCGTCCTGTTCGCGCCATGAAAGCTCGAGAAATCCGCGGCCGTGATTGGCGCGCGACATTTGCTCGATCGCTTGCAAGCCGAGCCGGTACGCGTCCCAATCCGGCGGCATATCTTCGAAGCGATAACCCGGTGTTTTTTTGTGGAACAACCGTTCGTCAATGAACGGCAGCACGGGGATTTTATGCGCCGCGTCGCGATCATTCTGCGGCATCATGTGTTCGCAAAGAATTTCCATGAGGCGCGCTTCGCCGGGAGTAAAAAAGCGGATCGGCGGCGTTTCTTCGACGCGTTTACGGATGGTTTCGCGCGTCGCCGCGTCCCAGAATTTCTGCTGCGAAAGCGTGCAGTAGCCGGGGTAATAACCCGGCTGCGAACGCGACCGCATCGGCGCGCCGGTTCTCAAATCGATGGGGAGGCGCTCGGGATTCACGGGACGCGCGCCGTTGAGAGTCGCAGATGAGAATTGGAAGTGCGGCCGTTCCAGGTAGGGTGGGCGTCCCGCCCAGTGCCGTTGGCGTCTCGGCATCGGGAACTTCCGTCTCTGGGGTGACATATTGTGCCTTGCAAAGGACCATTTCGGCGAGACGCCGAAAACGGCGGGCGAGACGCCCACCCTACCCGAGGCTGACGCGAAACCGTCCTCATTTTTCGCGTCGCATCAGGCTCGCGAGCAGTCCTATCGTCCCGCACGCTGCGAACAAAAGCGGCGCAAAAACAGGCGGACCGTACACGATATTATAAAGCGGCTTTTTCATCCCGCCGGGCCGCCGCAGAACTCCGCGCGCGTGATAAAAGAATCCGATCCCGCCATTCACAATCGCGACGGCGGACATCGCCGGCAGCCATGTCCGCGCAGCTTTCGGGCTCCGCAATGTTGCGACGGCGGAACCGATGAGCAACGGCGAGACAATCACCGGCGTCCATTGCGCCAGGTAGCGAAAGTTGTTTTTGTAGTGCGAGTAGAGCGCTTCGGCCCCGGTGCAAAAGGTTCCTACGGCCGTAGCGACCGCGAGATGTTTTTGAAAACGGCCTTCGCGCAACTCCATTGTCCACGGATGGTGCGCTTCAATTTGATCGCTGCATAAAGACAGAATCCGCGGCTTGCGTTTCTCGATTACCGGCGCGGTTTCCCGCCGCAAAAAGGACGCGACCAGCCCGAGATACGCGCTCACGCCGAAAAGCAGCGGCGCAAAGATCGGCGGTCCCATGATGATGTTCGTGATCGGCAGCCGCCAGCCGCCAGGTTTGCGCGCGATGCCGCGAATGTGAAAAATGAAACCGATGATCCCGTCGAGCAGTGTGATGGCCGAAGTCCAGGGCAAAACCGTCTGCGCTGCACGCCGGCTGAACGCGCCCCAGATTCCCGCGATCGTCATTGCACCACCAAGGATCGGCGGCGTGTACATGATCTGCTGCCCGTAACTACCGCGATAATGTTCGTAGGCTACTTCCGCGCCCGCGAGCACGCTCGACGCACCAGCGAGAGCCGACAGACTGCGCTGGAATCGGCCGCTGCGGATGTGCGCTTCAGCCACTTCAATTTCCCTCGCTAATCGCGAAGGAAAAACGCGATCGAGAAACTTATCCGGCCAGCTCTTCTCAGCGCCTCTTTCTGCAATAACGGCTCGAGCGGCGCGAGACACACGCGTTGAAACGGCGCTGCTCATTTAGTAAAGTCGGGCATGAGCATTGACGGAATCAGAGATGTGATGAAGCGAACGCCCTTCATACCATTTACGGTTCGGATGATAAGTGGCACACGAGTACCGGTGCCGCACCCCGATTTCGCCATGCTCTCACGATCCGGAAGACGATTGTTTGTGGTAAGCGAGGATGACCACCTCCAAATTCTCGACACTCTCATGATTGAAGCCATCGAGACCGCGGACACCGCTAATGGATCCTAAATTTCTCCGCGTCCGCGCGCTTGAACTCCAAGCCGTGGCCTGGCCGCGACAGATCGGGCTTTAATGTTCCATCAATTGGTTCCGCTACGCCGTCGAAGAGCATGTTCTCGATGCGGACGTGATCGTGAAAGTACTCGGCGTGCAGCATCCGCTTGGCCGCGCAGCCGGCGTGCAGGTGCATCGAGGGACCGCAGTGCGACGAAAGCCAAAGATGCGCCGCCTGGCACAGCGTGTCCGTCATTAAGAATCCCGTGATCCCGGCGCAACGCGTTGCGTCAGCTTGAAGAACATCAACCGCGCCGGCATCGAGCATCCGCCGGAAGTACGTTTCATCGTAGCCATACTCGCCCGCGGCGATGTCCATTCCGGGCGGCCCTTGATCGCGAATTAACCGCAGCCCTTCCAAATCGTCCGAGGAAACCGGTTCCTCGAACCAGCTCACGTCCATTTCCGAAAATTCGTGTGCGAACTTGAGCGCCTGTTTTCGCGAATAAGCGCCGTTGGCGTCGACAAACAATTCGGCATCGGCGCCAATCGCCTGGCGTGCGACGCTCACTCGATCAACATCGCGCTGCGACTCGCGGCCAATCTTCATCTTCACTCGCGGGATCCCCTGCTGCACCCAGCCGCCAAGTTGCTCGCACAGTTTGCCGTCCGTGTAGGAAGTGAAACCGCCGCTGCCGTAAATGGGCAACGCGTCGCGCGCGGCGCCGAGCAGCTTCACCAGCGGCAGATTCAGCAGGCGCGCTTTTAAATCCCAGAGCGCGTTATCAATTCCGGAGATCGCCATCGAGGAAATTCCCGGCCGGCCCAGATTCCGGATTGACTGCACCATTGCGATCCATGCGCGCGGGATGTCCATCGCATCGACCCCGCTGACCACTTTTCGTAACGACTCGTGAATCAATGTCGCGGTCGCTTCATCAGCGTAGGTGAAGCCGACTCCGGTGACATCCCCCGCAGTCGCTTCCACCAGCACCATTGTGGTGGAATCCCACTCAAATGTGCCGTCCGATTCATGCGCGTCGGTCGGGATGCGGTAAGCCGAGGCGCTAACGTTTTCGATATTCGGGCCGTCGCCATTCGCGAACTGCGGCGCACCCGGCGGTCGCGCCGTACCGCTGCGCGCGTCTTCCATCAATTCTTGTGCGGCAACACCGCGTCCATCGCCTGCTTGAACGTCTGGCTGATGATGCCGATCTCTTCCGGATCGCCTTTAATCAAAGCCCTTGAGTACGCGACGGCTTCGTCGAAGGAAATGTGAGGCGGCAACGTCGGCACGTTTGGATCGGTATACGCTTCAACGATGCAAGGGCGATCCGAGGCGAAGGCTTCGTCCCACGCATTCGCGATCTGCTCCGGCTTATTCACGAAAATACCGCGCAACCCAAGCAGCTCCGCGTAGCGCGCGAATGGGAAATCGGGGATGTCCTGCGACGCTTCGTACTTCGGATTGCCCGCCATAGCGCGCTGCTCCCATGTCACCTGGTTCAAATCGCGATTATTGAGGACGAGAATAACGAGCCGCGGATCGCTCCATTCCTTCCAATATTTCGCGATCGTGATCATTCCGTTGTTGCCGAGCATTTGCATGGCGCCGTCGCCCACGAGCGCAATCGCGACGCGATCCGGGTAACAAAATTTCGCGGCGATCGCGTACGGAACGCCGGGACACATGGTGGCGAGATTGCCCGAAAGTGACGCCATCATGCCGCGGCGGATTTTGATGTCACGCGCGTACCAGTTCGCCGATGAGCCCGAGTCCGATGAGATGATGCAGTTGTCCGGCAGTTTCGGGGACAACTCCGAAAACATGCGCTGCGGATTGATGGGATCGGCGCTGCTCATGGCGCGCGCGTGCATCACCTTCCACCATTCCTCGATTTCCTTCTCCAGCATCTCGCGCCACGAACGGTCCTCCTTCCGACGTAGCAGCGGAAGGAGCTCGCGCAATGTTTCCGCGCTGTCGCCCATGAGGTTCACTTCCATCGGATAACGAATCGAGAGCAGCCGGCCATCGATGTCGATCTGCACTCCGCGCGCTTTGCCTTCTTTCGGCAGAAATTCTGAGTACGGGAAGTTCGAGCCGACCATCAGCAGTGTGTCGCAGTCCGTCATCATGGTCCAGCTCGGCTTGGTGCCGAGGAGACCAATTGAGCCGGTGACGTACGGCAGATCGTCGGGCAACACTGCTTTGCCGAGCAGCGCTTTTGCGACGCAGCAGCCGAGCAAATCGGCGACTTCCATGACTTCATCTGTCGCGCCGAGCGCGCCCGCGCCGACGAGCATGGCGACCTTTTTGCCGCTGTTTAAAACGTCAGCCGCTCTCTGCAGATCACCGGCTTTAGGCACGATGCGTGGCGATGGAAAACCGATGCCGGAGTGGATCGTGTTGTGCGCCCTGGGCGGTTCTTCGGCATCGAGCTCCTGCACGTCGTTAGGAATAATGATGCAGGTGACGGTGCGCTCGACTTTCGCGATCCGCACCGCCCGATCAACAAGATGCCGCATCTGTTTCGGATCGCAGCACATGTGCACGTACTGGTTCGCGACATCTTTGTAGAGAGAAATGAGATCGACTTCCTGCTGGTAATCGCCGCCCAGCGCCGCGCGCGCCGATTGTCCCACGATCGCGACGACCGACTGGTGATCCATTTTCGCGTCGTAGAGTCCGTTGAGGAGATGAATCGCGCCCGGCCCACTCGTGGCCATGCACACGCCCACTTCGCCGGTGAACTTCGAGTGCGCGCAGGCCATGAACGCGGCCATTTCTTCGTGCCGCACCTGCACGAATTTGAGCAGGTCGCCTGCGCGTTGCAGCGCGCCCATGATGCCGTTAATGCCGTCGCCCGGAAATCCATATATGCGCTTGATGCCCCAGGCGGCGAGCCGCTTGACGAGAAAATCGCTTACTTGTTCAGCCATACAAGCTACTCGCTTCCCGCAAACGCGATGGTCGTGATTAATGCGTTCTCCGCCTGGCGCGAGTCCAGTCTGGTATGCTGCACCACGATTGGGACGTCAGACTGAATTGTACTGGCGTAGGCTGTGGCCTTCGGGATCGGCTCCGGATCAGCGAGATTGTTAAACCGTTGGTGCAACGTTCGTCGCGCCGGCACCGTCACGTTGTAAGGCCCGACTGGCTCGCGATCGGTGTAGTAAATCGTGATCTGCACGTGCGCGTCCCGGTCATTGGCGTTAAGCATGCAAACCGCCTCATGACTCAACAACTCCGGCTCCGGCCCGTGACTCCATCCCGGAATCCAGCCCTCCGCAATCGCCCACTGTTTTCGCCCAATGCTCACCGCCGTACTTTCTTTCTCATGTCACACCAGCAGGTCGTTAGCGTAAGTTTCGGAATGACGACCGCCAACTGAGCAGCCGGTACTGAATCGTCTTAGGCAGAGTTGCGAAAAGCTCGTACTTTTGCGCCGAGCTTCGCTCGGAATCCGAGTCGCAGATTCCGGTCGCGTGTTACAGCGACTTACAGTTCACGTCTATCGCCAGATCGCGTCAACACAGGCCGGGAACGAAAAGCATGTTGACTGGATCGTAGCTCAACCGACGTGCTTCTCAGCTTCGCGCACCTGGCGCTCGCTTTCCATTTCCATGGAGAGAAAATAATTCAGCCCGGTGCGGATGACGGCGATGGCGCCCAGTTTGCCGATCTGCTGCCAGCTTGGCGAGATTGCGGTCGAGAGGATATCAGCGCCAAGCTGAAATTCGAGAGCGAGGGCAAGGTGACGTGCGAGGATGAGGCGAATTGCCGTAAACTCGGCGGTTCGGTGCGCGGCGAATTGCCGCAACAATTGCACCATCGCCACGATGATCCCGAGCGCGACCAGGACGGCGCCGATGGTTTCGACGCCGAGCTTTAGCCATTGCACGATGGAGATAATCGCGTCCTCGACGGACGCGGTTTGAGCTTCAACGACGGCAGCGGCAAGTATGTTCACAAGCTTTTGTTCGTCGCCGCCATGTCGCTGGGATGTTCCGCGCCGAAGTACACTGCCGCTCCGTACTTAAGAGTTTGTGTAGGTAAAATCCTGAGAGAATGGGCAGCACGATTTCTCACGAGACACGGTGCAGTACGCTGCGTTTCTTAATCGCGACGCATGAGTGGGAATGCGCTGCGGGTTGACGCGGAGGTGTTGTTCGCGTGGTTGCAAAAGCCGGCGGCGCTGCGCCAATCGCGGCTGATGATCATCGTGGCGCACCCGGACGATGAGGTGATCGGCATCGGTTCCAGGCTGCCGGACCTGCGATCGTCCATGTTCGTCCACGGTACCACTGGCGCGGCGGCGGAAGAGGTGAATTACTCCAGGCAACGCGCTTCCGAGCTCGCTTCCGCATTGCGCCTGGCGGGATTACATCCTCGTCAACTGCGGCCCCTCGGGCATGCAGACCAGACGCTATCACATCGCCTCGCCGAGCTGGTCGGTGAACTTGCCGCGCTCGTCTCTACTGAGAAACCGCAAGCGATCTTCACGCATCCGTATGAAGGCGGCCACCCCGACCACGACTCGATTGCGTTCGCAGTACACGCCGCGTGTGCTGCCGTCCACAGTCCGGCTGCGGTGATGGAAATTGCATCCTATCACCAGGGGCGGGACGGCATTCGCACTGGAGAATTTCTCCCCGATGGCTCCTCGCCATGTCTCACGTTGCAGCTTTCCGCGGAAGAACGCGTACTCAAACAACAGCTACTCGATTGCTTCGAGTCACAAAGGGAGACGCTGAGATATTTCGGTACCGCGACAGAGCGCTTTCGCATCGCGCCGCGATATGATTTTACGCGGCCGCCGCATGAGGGCCGGTTATTTTACGAGAACTTCAACTGGGGAGTTCGCTCGGGCGAGCAATGGCGCAGCCTCGCGCGCAACGCTGTTGCCGAGCCGACCCTTGCGCCGCAATGCCATTGACTATTCTCAACGTCGCTTATGCGCTCGCCCGCGTCACGGCTGATTCCGCCGGGGGGGCCGAGCAAGTACTCGGTTGGATCGACGCAGCACTCACGCGCGCAGGTCACCGGTCGCTCGTAATCGCGCGTGAAGATTCCACGGTAGCGGGACAATTGATCGCCGTGCCCCAACCCCAGGGGTCCCTGGAGGATTGGCAAACGTGGCATCGCGCGCATGAGCATCATCGTGCCGCGATCGCGCGCGTGTTGCGCGATATCCCGGTCGACGTCGTTCACATGCACGGTCTGGATTTCAATCAGTACCTGCCGCGTGATCCCGACGTGCCGGTACTCGTCACGATGCATTTGCCGCCGCAATGGTATGCCGAAGGTGCTCTCCGGCCCACGCGTGCGCGCACCGTACTCAATTGCGTTTCCGAGTCGCAGCGAAGTGCCTGTCCGGAGGGCGTATTGATCGCCCGCGTTATTCCGAATGGCGTTCCCCTCGCAGCCTGTCGCGTATCGTACCGGAAGCGCCGCTTCGCGATCGCGCTGGGCAGAATCTGCCCGGAAAAAGGATTGCACTTCGCCCTCGATGCCGCGCGAGTCGCGCGCATTCCGCTGGTCTTGGGCGGCGAAGTTTTTCCGGCACGCCTGCACTGTGAGTACTTTAATGAGCAGATCGCGCCGCGATTGACGCGCACCCGCCGCTTCGTCGGGCCGCTCCGAGGAGCAAGAAAAATCCGGCTGCTCGCTTCCGCGCAATGTCTGCTCGTTCCCAGTCTCGCTCCGGAAACGAGCTCGCTCGTGGCGATGGAAGCGCTCGCTTGCGGTACTCCCGTCGTCGCTTTCAAATCCGGCGCGCTAAACGAAATCGTCGAGCACGGTCGCACCGGTTTTCTGGTGGAAGACGTGCGAGAAATGTCTGATGCCATCAGCGCGGCGGCGTCGCTCGATCTGCACCTTTGCCGAGCGGCGGCGGAGCAGCGCTTTTGCGCGAAGCGGATGGCGGCGGAGTACTTGGAGTTATACCATCAATTGATCCCACAGCCGGACCAGCGCCGCCAAAACCTGCAATATGCTGCTTGAGCAGCAACGGCTTCTCTCGATCGAGGAAATCACCTCAGTTAGCTCCGCGGAAGAGCTGCGTCGCGACTGGAGTGAATTGTGGGAGCGTTGCCCAAGGGCGACAGCATTCCAAACGCCGGAATGGCAGTTGGCCTGGTGGAGTGCTTTCGGCCCGGAGAAGGAGCTTCGTATTTTTGCGCTGCGAGAGAACGCAACCTCCCGGCTGATCGGACTGCTCCCTGCGTACTTCACCACCCGCGACCGTATGCTGATGTTCATCGGAGCAGGCGTCAGCGATGAACTCGATATTTTGGCGGAGGAACAGTTCCGCGACATCGCCGCTGGCGTTTTTCTGCGTGAGCTTCGTACTCAGCCGAACGTTTGCGAATTCGTGCCGCTGCCGGAATCATCACCTCTGGCGCGAGATGCCAGCTTTTTTGACGTTGCCCCGGCGTTAAATCTTGCAGACCCGCTTCCGGCGAGTTTGCGCCAGAACATCCGTTATTACCGTCGGCGCGCGCAAAAACTCGGGCCACTCGCGTTTGAACGCGCGCAAGAAGGAAACTTCGACGAACTCTTCCGTGCTTTGCTCCACTTGCATCGGCTGCGCTGGCAGGAGCGGGAACAGCGGGGAGTTTTGCATGACAGGGACGTGCAGCATTTTCACTTTCATGCGGCGCGGGCATTACTCCGTCGCGGTATTCTTCGGCTTTACGCGCTGCGACTGGGCGTGAATATCGTCGCGAGCTTCTATGGGTTCCTGCATGCCGGTCGAATGATGTACTACATCGGCGGTTTCCATCCGGAGTTCGAGCAGCTCAGCCTCGGTACGTTGCTCATCGCGCACGCGATCGATGAAGCGAAACGCGAGCAGGCGCGCGAGTTTACTTTTTTGCGCGGTGCTGAACGGTACAAGTATCTCTGGGGTGCGAGTGATCGACGCCTGTTCTCACTTCGCCTGACGCACGGCGCGTGAGTTTCGTTGTTTAATTGGTCAAGTCACCAGCAGTGGACCGTTCGTTCTCTACCGGCTTACGAATTTTTCGGGTGCCGCGCAGCGGAGTATTTCGCGATTGCTGCGCACCGCGCGCCACGGTTGAATGCACAGCCGCAGCGATGCCGCCGATATGGGACAGCTTTTCAGAAAGCGCGCCAATGCCATCGCCCGGCTTACAGTCGTTGGAATTCCGCTGATCATCATCGGCGTTTCGGGCTGCTTCTACGCTTTCGCGCGCTCGAGCTTCTGGACAAAGGTTGATGCGCCCGTCGAGCAGCCGGTGCCCTTCAGCCACAAGCATCACGTCGGCGATGACGGCATCGATTGCCGCTACTGCCATACCTCGGTCGAAAATTCAGCGTTCGCCGGCGTCCCGCCCACCGAGACATGCATGACGTGTCACTCGCAAATCTGGAAAGACGCGCCCGTGCTACAACCGGTGCGCGACAGCTGGCAGACCGGCGCGCCGATCAAATGGGTGCGCGTCCATGATCTGCCGGATTACGTCTATTTCGATCACAGTATTCATGTGAACAAAGGCGTCGGCTGCGCCACCTGCCACGGCCAGGTGAACGAGATGCCGCTCACCTTCAAAACGCAGGAGCTGTACATGCGCTGGTGTTTGAACTGCCACCGGCATCCGCAGCAATTTCTCCGGCCAAAGTCAGAAGTCGTTAGCATGGATTACCGCGCGCCGAGTGACCAGCTCACGCTCGGACAGCGCCTGCTTAAGCAGAATAACGTCCACACCGCCGGACTAACGGATTGCTACACGTGCCATCGATGAATCTCCATCCCGCTGTCATTCTGAGCGGAGCGCAGCGAAGTCGAAGAATCCCGTGAAGTCACCGTACAGTTCCGCCACGGCATCCCTCAACTTCGCTCGGGATGAGCAAGAATTTGCGGCTGGAGCAAGCGAATGGCCGAGCGAACTGAGCCGCCGCAAATTTCTGAAAATAGCAGGCGCTTCCATCGCTCTGGCCGGCGCGGGCTGCACGCGCAATCCGCCGGAGCACATCGTTCCGTATCAAAAACAGCCTGAGGAAATCATCCCGGGTAAACCGCTTTTTTTTGCGAGTGCGCTCACGCTCGGAGGCTTCGCGCGCGGTGTTCTTGTAGAAACGCATGAAGGCAGGCCGACGAAAATCGAGGGCAACCCGCTCCATCCAGCCAGTCTCGGCGCGAGCGACGTTTTCATGCAGGCGGAGTTGCTCACACTTTATGATCCGGAACGTTCGCGCGCGCTGAAAAAAGCTGACCAGATCAGTACCTGGGAAACACTCGTCGGTGAAATTCTCGCTGCCGCGCAGAAATGGAAAACGAATGGTGGCGCAGGTCTTCGCATTCTGACACGACACGAAACCTCGCCGACATCCCTCGATCAAATCCATCGGCTGCTGACGAAATATCCGGCGGCGAAATGGCACGAGTACGAGCCGCTCGGCGCAAGTACAACCGGCGCGATTTACCACTTCGACAAAGCCGAAGTCATCGTCTCGTTAGGCGCCGATTTCCTTTGCGATCCAATTGCCGGACTCAAGTACACGCGCGATTTTGCCAATTCGCGCCGGCCGAAGAATGGCGCGATGAACCGGCTTTACGTCGCCGAATCAACGCCAACGCTCACCGGCGCAATGGCCGATCACCGGCTCGTCATGTCGCCGGCTGAGCTGGAACAATTCGCGCGCAACCTCGAATTCGGCAGCGGTTCGGCCAAACGGATCACGGACGATCTGCGTGCGCACAGCGGGAAGTGCGTTGTTGTCGCCCACGAGCTCGAAGCAATTGCTCACCGAATCAATGACTCGTTGGGAAATACCGGCAACACGGTTGATTACGCCACGCCGCAGACCGGCGGACGCGATCTGCGCGAGCTCGTCGATGAGATCCGCGCCGGCGCAGTCGAAACGCTGGTTATCATCAACGGTAATCCCGTTTACGACGCACCCGCCGATTTCGAGTTCGCGAAACTGCTGGGGAAAATTCCACGAACAATTCATCTTGATCTTTACGCAAACGAAACGGCCGAACTCTGCGGCTGGCACATTCCCGAGGCGCACGAGCTCGAAACGTGGAGCGACGCGCGAGCGTTCGATAGTACGGCGACAATCATGCAGCCGATGATCGAGCCGCTATTCGGCGGGCGGTCGCGACACGAACTACTCGCCGCCTTGCTGCAAGACCCTGCCGCGAGCAGCTACAAAATCGTGCGCGCGTTCTGGCAGTCGCAACATAACAGCGCCGACTTCGAGAAAGTCTGGCGCAAGTCGCTGCACGACGGAATCGCCAATTTCCAATTGCCGATTGCCAATGCATCAGCCCCGCCGCCGTCTGCTGAAATCAGCAATCAGAAATCAGAAATCAGGAATTCACTCGCGCTTCTCATCCGGCCAAGCGCCCAAACGCTCGACGGCCATTTCTCCAACAACGCCTGGCTGCAGGAATTCCCGGGGCCGTTTACGAAGATCGTTTGGGACAACGCTGCCTTAATCAGTGCGGCAACCGCGCAACGACTAAAGCTCGAGAGCGACGACGTTGTGAAACTCATATTCCGCGGCCGCTCCCTTCGCGCGCCGATCTGGATCCTGCCCGGGCAAGCTGATGATTGCGTAACTGTTCAGCTCGGCTACGGCCGTACTCATGCCGGCTCTGTAGGGAATGGCGTCGGCTTCAATGCCTACACGCTGCGCACATCGGACGCGCTGTGGGGCGGCCCTGGTTTGCAGATCGAGAAAACCGGCGATTCGCACGATTTCGTCACCACGCAACACCATTGGAAAATGGAAGGGCGCGACCAGGTGCGAGTCGGCACATTAGCAGAATTTCAGAAGGACGCGCATGCGATTGCAAAAGGCGACGAGCCAGCGCCGCGCGAAGACGAGTCGCTTTACGAGAAGGTGATTTACGATCGCCACGCGTGGGGAATGGTCATCGATCTCAACACCTGCATCGGTTGTGGCGCATGCACCATTGCGTGTCAGGCCGAGAACAACATTCCGACGGTCGGGAAGGAGCAGGTGCAGATGAATCGCGAGATGCACTGGATCCGCGTCGATCGCTATTTTGCGGAGAACGCGAGCGAATCATGGACGTCGCATCAGCCGGTTCCGTGCATGCATTGCGAGAACGCGCCGTGCGAGCTGGTCTGTCCGGTCGCCGCCACAGTACACAGCAGCGAGGGGCTGAACCAGATGGTTTACAATCGCTGCATCGGCACGCGCTATTGCTCGAACAACTGCCCCTACAAAGTACGGCGCTTTAATTTCCTCGAGTACGACGCCAACCAATTCGAGCAGCCGGCCACGCGCAAGCTCATGCGCAACCCAAACGTGAGTGTCCGCAGCCGCGGCGTGATGGAGAAATGCACCTATTGCATCCAGCGGATCAACGCGGTGAAAATCGACGCGCAGATCGCGAACCGCGCCATTCGCGACGGCGAAATCACGCCCGCGTGCGCCCAAGCCTGCCCGGCCGAAGCGATCGTCTTCGGCGACATCAATGACATGAACAGCCGCGTGCGGAAGCTGCGCGCTTCGCCGCTGAATTACGGCTTGCTCGCTGAGCTGAATACGCGGCCGCGCACGACGTATCTGGCGCGGCTGCAAAACCCCAACCCGCAGCTCGAGCACGCATGAGTACCGAGGTTCAAGAGCCGATCGTCGCTCCCGGTTACGACAACGAATCGGTCACGCGGAAAATCACGGACGTCGTCCTCACCCGCCCGGTGCATCGCGGCTGGCTCGGCGGTTTCGCGATCGCCTTTCTGCTGCTGATGATGTTCAACTACGCGGTTGCCTGGCTGCTGTATAAAGGCATCGGCGTTTGGGGCGTGAATATTCCCGTCGCGTGGGGATTCGCGATCACAAATTTCGTCTGGTGGATAGGAATCGGCCACGCGGGAACGTTCATCTCCGCCATTCTGCTTTTGCTGCACCAGGATTGGCGCACATCGATCAACCGTTTCGCGGAAGCGATGACGCTCTTCGCCGTCGCCTGCGCGGGAACATTCCCGCTGCTGCACTTGGGGCGCCCGTGGGTGTTCTACTGGCTGCTGCCGTATCCAGACACGATGGGCATGTGGCCGCAATGGCGCAGCGCGCTGGTGTGGGACGTGTTCGCCGTCGGTACTTATCTCACGGTTTCGCTGATCTTCTGGTACGTCGGGCTCGTGCCTGATCTCGCGACCATGCGCGACCGCGCCAGGAGCAAATTCCTGCAACTCATCTATGGCGTGCTCGCGCTCGGCTGGCGCGGTTCGGCGCGGCATTGGAAACGTTTTCACGTCGCGTACTTGCTCCTCGCGGGATTGGCCACGCCGCTTGTACTTTCAGTCCATAGCGTTGTCTCGACTGATTTCGCGATCGCGATCGTGCCGGGCTGGCATTCCACAATCTTCCCGCCGTACTTCGTCGCGGGCGCGATTTTCTCCGGCTTCGCCATGGTGCTCACGCTGGCCATTCCTATCCGCAAGTACTATCACCTCGAAGACTTCATTACCATCAAGCACTTGGAGAACTCCGCCATGGTGATGCTCGCGACCGGACTCATGGTGGCGCACGGCTATCTCACAGAAGGATTTATGTCGTGGTACAGCGACGACAAATTCGAGATTTACCTCACGCTGAATCGCATGTTCGGCCCGTACGCGCCGGCTTACTGGCTGCTCGTGACCTGCAACGTCATCGTGCCGCAGGCGATTTGGTTTAAACGCATCCGCACGAATCCCGCCGGGCTGTTCGTGATTGCGCTGCTCATCCAGATCGGCATGTGGACTGAGCGCTACGTGATCGTCGTGACCAGCCTGCATCGCGATTTCATGACGAGCGCGTGGGCGATTTTCCACGGCACACGCTGGGATTGGATGACATTGATCGGCTCGCTCGGTTTGTTCGCGACGCTGTTCTTCCTGTTCCTGCGCGTGCTCCCCGCAATCTCGATCAGCGAAATGCGCGATCTCGTTCACAAGAAAGCGAAAGCAGCGGCGTGATGTCTATGACCCGCTCATCACGTACAAAACACACAGTGGTAGGGCGCGACCGCTTGGCGCGCCGCCGTTGCCGATGCGCGCCAATCCGGACCGCCCGGCGGTCCGTCCCTACCGGGCAAGCCGCGCGCATATGAACAACCAATCACCCACCACCGATCACCAATCACCAGCCCTCCACGGCGTCATGGCCGAATTCACTCAGCCCGAGCAATTATTGAGCGCAGCGCAGCGCGCCTACGCCGCCGGCTATCGCAAGCTCGACGCCTACACTCCGTACTCAGTCGAAGGTCTGGCCGAGGCAATCGGCTTTTGCAAAACGCGCGTGCCGCTGGTTACGCTGATCGGTGGAATCATCGGCGCTCTCACCGCGTATGTCATGCAATGGTATTCCGCCGCCCGAGATTACCCGCTCAACGTCGGCGGACGTCCGCTGCACAGTTGGCCCGCGTTCGTGCCGATCACATTTGAGCTAACGGTGCTTTTCGCCGCGCTCGCCGCGTTCATCGGCATGCTTTGGATGAACGGACTGCCGCGCCCGTATCATCCGGTATTCAACGCGCCCGAGTTCAAGCTCGCGAGCCAGACGCGTTTTTTCCTATGCATCGAAGCGAACGATCCGCGTTTCAACATCGATGAAGCGCGGCAATTTCTGCAAGGCTTGAACCCGATCAACGTCTCCGAGGTGGAAAAGTGAGCGCGCCCGACCTGCGCACTCCGGGGAGCGGACGCGAGTCGCGCGCGCTCCCCAGAATCGCTGCGACGCTGCTCGTGGCTTTCTGCGCCACATCGTGCCGTCGCGGAATGGTCGATCAGCAGCATCTGAAGCCCTTAGCCGAAGACGGCTTCTTCTCCGACGATCGCGGCTCGCGCGTTCCGCCCGCGCATACGGTCGCGCGCGGGCAGCTCCGCGACGACGAGCAATTTTACACCGGCAAAATTGGCAGCGATCTCGCCGCAACTTTTCCGATGCCAGTCACGCGCGAGCTGCTCAACCGCGGCCGCGAACGCTTCGATATCTATTGCGCGGTTTGCCATGGTTACACCGGGAATGGCGACGGCATGATTGTGCAACGCGGATTTCCGCAGCCGCCATCGTTTCACGAACAGCGCCTGCGCGACGCGCCGATCGGCCATTTCGTTGACGTAATCACGAACGGCTACGGCGTGATGTATTCGTACGCATCGCGCGTAGCGCCGGAAGACCGCTGGGCCATTGCCGCGTACATCCGCGCACTGCAATTAAGTCAGCATGCGCCGGCGAGCGACGCCGATCCGGCGACATGGCAAAACGGTAGGGCGCGCCCGCCGGGCGCACCGAAGTCTGACAGCCCACGAAACTCCGATGGACGGCCTAGCGGTCGGCCCCTACCACCGAGTACTAATGACTGACGCGGTCTCACCTGTCATAAAACGCTGGCAAACCCGCGCGCTGATCATCGGGGTCATCGCAGCAATCCTCTCCTTCATCGGCCTGTTCCTGAATCGCCCGCAATTCTTCCACTCCTATCTTTTCGCCTGGCTCTTCTGGAGCGGCCTGTCATTTGGCGCGCTCGTCCTCGTGATGATGCAATTCCTCACTGGCGGTCTATGGGGACTCGCCGTGCGCCGATTATCCATCGCAGCGTTCATGACACTTCCGCTGATGGCGATCTTGTTCCTGCCCGTTCTGCTCGGCCTGCACGATATTTACGGCTGGTCGAATGGCGCGCGTGCCGAAGCCGAGGGTTACCATCACAAAGCGCAATATCTCAACGCGCCGTTCTTCACCGCGCGCGCCATTATTTACTTCGTGATGCTCACCGTATTCGGCGTCGCGCTGCGGAAACGCATGGCCGAACACCGCGATGTTCGCGCCATTCCCGCGCTCAGCGCCGGCGGGCTGATCGTTTACGTCCTCTGCATGAACTTCGCCTCGACCGATTGGGTGATGTCGCTCGATCCCGTCTGGTACTCGACCGTCTTCGTCGAGGTTTTCGCTTCCGGTCAATTCCTCGCCGCGCTCGCGCTCATGACGGCGCTGCTTGTTTTGTTCACGTACCAGTTCTCGTTAGGAGACGCGGTTCCGGTGAAAGCCTTTCACGATCTCGGCAATATGCTGCTCGCGTTCGTGATTTTCTGGGCCTACGTCGCCTTCGCGCAATTCCTCATCATCTGGTCGGGTAATCTGCCGAAGGAAATCTCGTGGTATTTGCCCCGCAGCAGCGGCGGCTGGCAATGGTTCGCGCTCGCGCTCATGCTCGGGCAGTTCCTTCTGCCGTTTGCCCTATTGCTCTCGCGCACCGCCAAGCGGCGCCCGCGTTCGCTCGCGATCATTTGCATCGTCATCGTACTCGCGAACGTGCTCATGAACTTCTGGTTCGTCGCGCCGGCATTTCACCCGCGCGTTTACGTGCACTCGCTCGATTTCACAGAGTTGCTCGCGATTGGCGGATTCTGGTTTGCGCTATTCTTTCATTTTCTAAAACAGCGGCCGCTGCTTCCAATCGAGCTCACGGAGGAACATCGAAATGCCTGAGCAAGCGGCAACATATGAGCGGCGCGACGTGAGCGTGCGCGTCGTCACGTGGTTTGCGATCGGCTTGATTGTTTGCGCAATCATCATGCATCTCGTCGTCGCCGGGCTTTACAAGCTTTTCGAGCACCAGCATCCCTCGCCCGACGCGCCTTCGCGCATCGCGTTTCACGCGCAAAACCGCGCGCCGGCGCCGCAATTAGAAACAACGCCGCAAACTGATCTCGCGAAGTACGAAAGTGCCGAGAACGCGAAACTGAACAGCTACGGCTGGATCGACAAACAAGCGGGCGTCATTCGCATCCCGATCGAGCGCGCGATGGATTTGATCGCGCAACGCGGATTGCCCACGCGCGGCCCCGGCACACAGAACTCGAGCGGCATCACGCCCGAACAAATGCAGCAGCAAAAAGCCGCGGCGACAAAGCCATGAAACCCATTCCTTCGCGAGCGCGCTCACACCAACGCCATCCCGAGCGGAATGGAGTCGAAGGATCCCGCGGCGAACGTGACAGCTATCGAAGGTTTAGACGATTCAACAGTATCCTTCGACTTCGCTGCGCTCCGCTCAGGATGGCAGCTTGGTTAGCTGTTTTCGCCCTAGTGTCTCTGTCGTCATCGCGTGCCCAAACTCCGCAGCAACAAATCGCCGCGCGCGCCGGGCTCGAACAGAAACTCGGCGCTCAAGTTCCCTTGCACACGCAATTCCGGGATGAACATGGCGGAAATGTCGAGATCGGCAGTTTCTTTGGCGCCAGACCGGCTATCGTCGCACTCGTCTATTACGATTGCCCGAATCTCTGCACGCTCGTCCTGAACGGGATTTTGCAAACGGCGCACGAACTGAAGTTCGACGCCGGCAAGGATTACGAAATAGTCGTCGTTAGCTTCGATCCACACGAGCAGCCGGCGCTCGCCGCGGCGAAGAAACAGATTTACATCCAACGTTACGGGCGATCCGGCGCTGCGAACGGCTGGCATTTTCTCACCGGCGATGCAAACGCGATCGCGCAGCTCTCGAACGCCGTCGGGTACCATTTCGCGTATGACGCCACAACGCGGCAATTTGCCCATCCGAGCACGATGGTGGTGCTCACGCCTGCTGGAAAAATCGCCCGCTATTTTCCCGGAATCGAATACCCGCCGCGCGATGTGCGGCTGGCCTTGATTGAAGCTTCGCAAAACCACATCGGCTCGCTCGCCGATCGCGTTTTCCTGCTCTGCTTTCACTACAATCCAACAACCGGAAAGTACGGTCTGCTGATCGATCGCGTGATGCAGATCGCCGGGATCGGAACGGCCCTCGTGCTCGGTTGCTACATCGCCATAATGGTAGGGCGCGACCGCCGGGCGCGCCGATTACCTGCGCCATTCCAACGATCGGACGGCCCAGCGGTCCGTCCCTACCAGAAGGCGAGCTTCTAACATGCGCACCTTCTTCAATTCCCTCTTTCCGTCGAGCGCATCGAACCTCGCCCCGAAAGTCGATCACATTTACTTCGCGCTGCTTGCCCTTTGCGGCGCGGTCGCGTTCCTGGTCTGCGTCGTCGCGCTGTACTTTTGCATTCGATACCGCCGCGGCGCGAAGGTGGATCGCACACCGCCGAAAACGAGCGAGATCCCGTTTGAAGTTACCTGGACGGCCATTCCATTCGTGATCTTTCTGGGACTATTTTTCTGGGCGGCGGAAGTGTTCTTCGGCATGTCACGCCCACCGGCAAACGCCACCGACATTTACGTCGTGGGTAAACAATGGATGTGGAAAGTGCAGCATCCAGACGGACGACGTGAGATCAACGAACTCCACGTCCCGGTTGGCCAGCCGGTGAGGTTGATCATGAGCTCGCAGGACGTGATCCACGATTTCTTCGTGCCCGCTTTCCGCAACAAGCAGGACGTCGTGCCGGGGCGTTACACCATGGAGTGGTTCACGCCAACAAAGACCGGCAGGTTTCATCTTTTCTGCTCGCAATACTGCGGCACTGATCACTCGCTCATGGTGGGCGGGATCGATGTGATGGAACCAGCCGATTACGCCAGATGGCTGGCGCAACAGCCGGCGCCGAACTCGCTCGCAGCCGAGGGCGAACGCGCTTTTCACATGCGCGGCTGCAGCGGTTGTCATTCGCTGAACTCGACTATTCACGCGCCGCTGCTCGACGGCATCTACGGCAAACGCGTGCCGCTTTCCGATGGCACATTCGTCACTGCTGACGAGCAATACATTCGAGATTCGATTTTGCTTCCGAACAAACAAATCGCCGCCGGTTTCGCACCGGTGATGCCGACGTATCAGGGGCAGATCAGCGAGGAAGAGCTGAACGCGATCATCGCGTACTTGAAATCGTTAGGCGCTGCTGAGCCAAACAGCGTGAGGAGTGAGAGGTGAAAAGTGAGAGGGAGCCAATGATTCCACCAGTGCCACGGCAACGTGAAGGATCGCTCACGTCTAACTTCTCGCCGCGTTCACCAGCCGAAAGAGACGGACGGCCCGGCGGTCCGTCCCTACCGCAGCGGCCGGCAGCGTGTGGTAGGGCGCGACCGCCGGGCTCGCCGCAGCTGCGCACACGGAAAACACTTCCGCACGACATTCCGCTCTGGCTGCACCCTGAGGACGAGGTGTGGTTTGTCACCATTTGCACGCTGCCTCGCGGAAAGGATCAGCTTTGTCATTCACACGTCTCGGACGCGTTATTCGAGACAATCGAGTTCCGTAACAAACGCGGAGATTGGTTGGCGCATCTCGCGTTGCTGATGCCGGATCACGTTCATCTTCTGGTGAGCCTGCCCGGGGAAATCGAGATGGCGAGAGTCATTGCCCAGTGGAAAGAAATCACGGCGAAACGGCTCTGGATTAAATGGCAGCGCGATTTTTTCGACCACCGGCTGCGTCGAGATGAAAGCTTCCGTGAAAAGGAAGATTACATTCGGCTCAATCCGGTCCGCGCGGGGCTTGTTGGGCGACCGGCGGACTGGCCGTACGTTTGGACACCGGTGATCGGCGCGCGCGGCGGTCGCGCCCTACCGGATCACGGCAAGACACCAACGCGCTTCACTACTTTCGCCTCAGACGTGAGAGGAGCCCGATGATTACACAAGCCCCACCGCAACCTGAGCCACCTCTCACTTCTCACCAATCACCTCTCACCTACCTGAACGTCCGCCACACCATTCGCTCGTGGCTGCTCACGACCGATCACAAACGCATCGCGCTGCTCTATATGGTGTCGATTACGCTCTTCTTTTTTATTGGCGGCGCGGCGGCGACGTTGATGCGGCTCGAGCTGCTTACCCCGCAAGGCGATCTCGTAACGTCCGAGACTTACAACAAACTTTTCACCATTCACGGTGTCGTGATGGTCTGGTTCTTTCTCATCCCTTCGATTCCGACCGTGCTCGGCAACTTCCTACTGCCTATGATGCTCGGCGCGCGTGATGTCGCCTTTCCAAAACTGAATCTCGCCAGCTGGTACTTGTTCATGGCCGGCGGCGCGTTCGCGGTTTTCTCGATCATCACTGGTGGCGTCGATACTGGCTGGACATTCTACACGCCGTACTCAAGTACGTATGCAAACGGGCACGTCATCGCCATGGCGGCCGGCATTTTCATCGCGGGGTTTGGCTCGATCGCGACCGGATTAAACTTCATTGTCACCACGCACAAAATGCGCGCGCCGGGAATGACGTGGTCGCGTTTGCCGTTGTTCGTGTGGTCGCTTTACACGACCAGCATCATCCTTGTGCTGGCCACGCCGGTACTCGCGATGGTACTCACGCTGATGGCGCTCGAACGCGCGTTTGGCGTCGGCATTTTCAATCCCGCGCTCGGCGGCGATCCCTTGCTCTTTCAACACCTCTTCTGGTTCTACTCGCACCCGGCCGTTTACATCATGATTTTGCCCGGAATGGGAGTCGTTAGCGAGCTGATCCCGTGTTTCGCGCGCAAAAAGATTTTCGGTTACCACTTCGTCGCTTACGCCAGCGTTGCCATCGGCGTGCTCGGATTCCTCGTCTGGGGACATCACATGTTCGTGAGCAGCCAATCAATCTACGCCGGCATGATTTTTTCGGTACTCAGCTTCATGGTCGCGATTCCGTCCGCGATCAAAGTGTTCAACTGGACGGCCACGCTGTACAAAGGCTCAATTTGGTTTGCCACGCCGATGCTTTACGCGCTCGGGTTCATCGGGCTGTTCACCATCGGCGGTCTGACCGGGCTGTTTCTCGCCTCACTCGCGGTCGATGTTCACGTGCACGACACCTATTTCGTCATCGCCCATTTCCATTACATCATGGTTGGGGGAATGGTGATGGCTTATCTCGGCGGACTGCATTTCTGGTGGCCGAAAATCAGCGGTCGCATGTATCCGGAAGGACTGGCGAAATTTTCGGCATTCACCATTTTCGCGGGGTTTAACCTGACGTTTTTCCCGCAATTCATCCTCGGATATCTGGGAATGCCGCGGCGTTATCGTGTTTACGCGCCCGAGTTCCAGGTGCTGAACGTGATGTCGAGCGCAGGCGCGTCCATTCTCGCGGTCGGCTACCTTTTGCCGCTCGCTTATCTGCTCTGGTCCTGGAAGTACGGGAAAGTCGCCGGCCCGAATCCGTGGCGCGCAACCGGTCTGGAATGGACGACCGCATCGCCGCCGCCGAAAGACAATTTTCAAACAACGCCGATCGTGACCGAAGGCCCGTATGATTACGACGCGCAAGCAGCGGAAGAGGAATGGGAGCATGCGCATGCCTGAATTGTGCTCGCGCCAACAGCCACTCTGGGGAGCGCGCGCGACTCGCGTGTGGGCGATGGCGCCCTCGCCGTCGCGAACTTGTCCGCAGGTGCGAAACCGTTGGGAAGCTTTCAGCGAGTCGCCGAAACTCGTACGGGAGTCGCGTGCGCTCCCACAGACCCGCCAAACGACATGAGTAGCGCCACGACAACGGCGCCATCGCATCTCGAGCATCAATTCGATGATGCGCAGCAGCAGCGTGATGCGGCAACCACGGGTATGTGGCTGTTTCTCGCGACGGAAGTGCTGTTCTTCGGCGGAATGTTTCTCGGTTACACCGCTTACCGGATCTATTATCCGCGCGCTTTTGCTGAAGCGAGTCGCCACACGCTGATCGCATTTGGCGGAACAAACACCGCTGTGCTTGTAATCAGCAGCACGGTGATGGCTTTCGCGGTGCGCGCGGCACGAGAAAATCGGCAGCGAATCGTGGCGACACTGCTGTGGATCACAGCGTCACTTGGAATGGTCTTCCTCGTGATCAAAGGCTGTGAGTACGCGAAGGAAATTTCGGAACACTTACTTCCCGGGCGGAGCTTCCACATTGAAGCGAGCGATCCCAGGCATGCCGAAATGTTCTTCTATCTCTACTGGTTGATGACCGGCATCCACGCGCTGCACGTCACTATCGGCGTCGTGCTGATCACCATTTTCGCATTTCGCGCCTGGATCACTGACGCATTTCGTAATCACGATACGCCGGTCGATCTACTCGGTCTTTACTGGCACTTCGTGGACATCGTCTGGGTATTCCTGTTCCCGCTCATTTATCTGGTGAATCGGCACGGATGAAGCGTACTTTTCCAATAGCCGGAACTTACGTGATCAATGGCATTGCGCTGCTTTGCCTGCTCGCGCTCACCATCTTCGCCGCCTACGTCAAACTCGGGCCATTCAACACGGTCATCCCCTTATTGATCGCATTGGCTAAAGGTGCGCTGATCGCGCTTTTCTTCATGCATTTGCGTTACAGCAAACCGCTCATGTGGGTGTTTGCCAGCGCGGGCGTTTTCTGGCTCGGCATTCTGCTCGTGCTCGCGCTGGGCGACTATCTCACGCGCGGCTGGCGCTAACGAGTCACAGCAGCTCCTGCGAGCTGGCCCATTCAAAAGCAAAGCGAATAAGCTCCGGCGCTCCGGCCAGCTTCAGCTTCTCTTTGAGATGAGTACGATGGCTGTCCACCGTCTTCGGGCTGAGGTGCAGCCGCTCGGCAATGTCTTTCGAGCTCAGGCCCTGCCCAAGAAGGTTGAGTACTTCCAGCTCACGGTCACTTAGCCGGCCGATGGGCGAATTTTCCTTGGCGGTGCCGCCATGGAGGTACTGATGCAGGATTGTCTTGTGGACGCGTTCGCTCACGTAAACTTCGCCCGCTGCGACCGTGCGGATCGCTTTTACGATCTGGTCGCCCGCTTCTCGTTTCATGACATAACCTCTGGCGCCGGCCCGGAGCGCTCGCTCGGCGTAGTGTGTTTCATCGTGCATCGAGAGTACAAGAACGTGCAGCCTGGGCTGAATCGCCTTCAGGTTTTTGGTCAGCTCAATTCCGTTTACACCACCGAGCGTGATGTCCACGATAGCGAGATCAGGCTTCGCTTTTACCAGCACCTCGACCGCTTCTTCAGCACTGGCCGCTTCCCCGCAAATCGTTAGATCAGGTTCACTCTTGATCAGCTGCGCCAGGCCGCCGCGCACTACGGCGTGATCATCCACCAGCAACACTTTCAACTTCTTCATCGCGGCCTTTCTGGCAATTCCAAGCAGCACTCGACCGTCGTGCCGCTGCCTGGCTTTGAACAAACGTTCAGCGTCGCACCGATCAGCTCTGCGCGGTGTCTCATGATAGTAATGCCTCTCCCGCCGCGCTTGATCGCGGCGGAAACGAATCCCCGCCCGTTGTCACGTACTATGAGCGAAACATCATCCCTATTTTTTTGAAGGCGGACGATAACCTGCGTTGCGGCGCTGTGTTTCATCGCGTTGGTCAACGCCTCCTGCGCGATGCGATACAGATGTGTAGCCACCGCCTTATCCTCGCAACAAATCGGACCATTCATCTCAAAGCGGCAGTCAACCGCCTGGTGGGAACGGCAGAGTCTGTTCACCAGGCCTTGCAAAGCGTAGGCGAGCCCATCGTCGCCTAATGGCACCGGATTGATTCCACGCGCGAGATCGTGCGCTTGCGCGATGGTTTCGTTGACTAACGCGGCGATCGTCGATGCACTCTCCGCACGCGGCGACTTATCGCTCGCCAGATCGCGTTCAAGCGCCAGCACGTGAAAAAGGATGCCCGTTAAGTACTGCCCCAGCCCATCGTGCAGATCATTGCTGAAACGCCGCTGCTCATCATCGCGCGTTTCCAACACCTGCTTCTCCAGCCGTTGTCGCTCGCGCATTTCCGATTCCAGATCGGCTGTTCGTTCGCGGATGCGGCATTCCAAATCTTCGCGAGCCGCGATCAGTTCACTTTCGAGCTTACGGTGCTCGGTCACATCAGTAAGCGCGCGGATGAAACCGATTGTTTGTCCAGCGTAGCTGCGCAATGGGGCGCCCTCCGCCAGCACCCAGCGCACCGCGCCATCGGTGCGGCAAAGTCTGTACTCTTCGCGAAGGCCCGAGTCATTCTCCTGGCACATCGTCATCCAGCGCGATTTGATCGCGCCGCGGTCCTCCGGATGAACTGTTTGCATCCAGCCGTCGCCGATCGCCTGGTCGATGGTGACGCCGGTCATTTCGATCCAGCGATCATTGGCGTAATTGCAGCGGCCGTTTGCGTCGAAACGCAGGATGCCTACAGGCGCAACTTTGGCCAGTGTGGCAAAGGTGATCTCGCGTTCATGAAGCGCTTGTTCCGTCCCGCTCGAAGCCTGCATCTACTTCCTATTCGGAACTGCTAGGCGGACTGGCGTTCTCCACTCTGGCCAGAGACGTAGGCAAGCAGACGAGCGCTGATTTGTTCCAGGACGAGGTGATCGTCCGATAACAGTTCGCCGGTGTCGGGGTCGCGCAATGGCTCGCGCATTAGATCATTGTTATGCGTGACGGTGCGGCCACCAGCACGCCGGATGGCGCGCAAACCGAGAGTGCCTTCTTCGCGCACGTGCAGCAGGACGACACCCACGACGCGGCTTTGATACGCTTCGGCTGCGCTTTCAAATAGTGCGTCAATCGAGGGGCGGTGAACATGGCCATTACCATCGCTCAGCTGCACTCCGCCGGTACTTAAGATCAGCTGCTTTTGTTCGACTGCGAGATAAATGCGCGAGGGGGTGATGCTTTCACCATGCATCGCTGCCGCCGCGCGCAGACCGCCGGGCGCATTGAGTACATCCGCCAGTAAGATCGGCGTTTCCGGCGCCGTATGAAGTACCACGAACACAGCCGCGGCAAGATCCCGTGGCAACTTCCGCACCAACTGTGTCAGCGCCGCCGCGCCGCCGACTGGCGCGCCGATCACGATAATGTCGCGCTTCAATTTGCCTCTTCCTCTAATGAGATGCGGAAATCGCGTCCTTCCCAGCGCTCGCCCTCTTGCCAGCGGAATGTGAACAGGATTGAGCCGGTGGCGGGCAAGTCAGCGCGCGCGAGATCAATGACGTGCACACCGAGTCTGGTATCGCGAGTCTCGGAATCGTGCGCCGTTGTCCAATCATCCGTACTCCAGTGCAGCATCGCCGGCGCCAGTACCTCGATGCGCAAATTCTTTTGCGGCGGGAGCGAGCTGATCTGGTCGGCGAAACGCCAGCTGGCGAACTTCGCGCCAATTTTTTCCTGGAGGTAACGCTTGGCTGAGCACGGCGGCATATCGAAGACTTCGCCGTCGCGAATCGAGCGCGCGAGCTTGATGTACTCCGCGTGCGCCCAGACCAGTGGCATGCCAGACCCACTTGGGCGCCCAAAGTACAAGGCACGCTCGGGAATATCGGCCGCGTCCCAGATTTGTTCCGGGATCATGCCGCCATCGCTAGTGAACGCTTCTATCGCTTGCATCAGCCGCCGCGCTTCATCCTTGCGCCCCGCGGCAATTTCATAATGCGCACGCTCGCCCGTGAGCAGCGGCCAGGCGCGACCGATTCCGGTGCCGTCGAATGGTGCGCCGTCTTCGTGTTCGCCGTAGCCGTCGTGATTATATCGGTGCCAGCACGGGCCATGCGGTGTCTCGACTTTGAGCAACGAGTCGATCACCTTCACGGTGTTGAGAATGCGCGGATCATCCGGCGCACGTAAGCCGAAGCGGACCAACGCCAACGCATCGATACACACCATTTCCGAGGCGGTGATGTAAGTCGGTTCCGGCATGTTTTTGATCTGTACTTTGCCATCGACTGATGACGTGCCGTCCTGCATCTGCGGCGCGATGCGCACGTAGTACCCGTCCACATCACATTTGCGCGCCAGCTCGGTCCTGCTTGCGTAAGTCCAGCGCTCAATGCTTTCATTCCATGCGTCTGCCGTCTCGCGCAGGTACTCGCAAATCTCCGGCTCGAGGGAGAACTCGGCCGCTTCAAGTAATGCCGCGATCTCGACGGCAATGGTGTAGGGCGAGTACCCGCCGACTTCTTCCCACCGATCCTGCTCGGTGGCCGGCCCGCGCTGCACGATGAAGCAAAGCGCCTTGCGCACCATCGGCCAAAGCCGCTCGAGCTCGTCACGGTCGATCAGCTTTTCGCGCAATGCCGTGGCCGTGAGCAGTACTGGGAACGCGCTCTCATCCATCTGTTCGCCGTGCCAATAACGAATGCCTGCGACCCACATGTTCTGCGGCCAGCTGCCATCAGGTTCCTGCGTGACCGAGAGGAAGCGAAGTACGCGTGCGGCGCCAAGCGCGGCGCCGGCTGCGAGTAATCCGCCGGTCACCTGGGCAAGATCACGCACCCAGACGAGGTGGTAACCGCCGCGATCGGCGTCGCCTTTGGAAAATCCCCACGGGACGGAAAGACTCGCCACGATCCCGCCGGGAAACTTCTTCGCCTGGTGCGTGTGCAAAACGGCAGTGCTGATGCGGTAGTACTCAAGCGCATCGTTATTTCTCTCCAGCTTTTGGAGCGGCTTTTGCCAGGCGCGCCAGTTCTTGACGAATTCGTCGCGCGCCGCCTCGAAGCCATCGAGCAGGCTGGCCCGCGCATGATGCGCCGCGCCCACGGGCGTCGAATCAAAACCGAGCGCGAGCGTGAACTCGCCATTGCATTTCTCGAGATCGATTTGCGCGGTGAGCGCCACGTTTCCGCAGCGCGCGCGGCGGAAACTCCATTCCATTTTCTTGTGCTGGTGCAAATCCTGCCAGCCATCTGAAGCGCCCACGTACCCCGCCGAGCATTTCAAAAACGGAACGGAACAGGCGAGTGCGAGCGCATTCGCCTTGCGCTGCGCGAAGAGAAAATCCTCGCCCCAGAGATTTCCGATCCACGCTTCGTTGTGCGCGCCGCCCACATCGAGATGCGGCGCCAGCAGGATGTAAAGATCGAGACGACTCGCATCACCAGGCCGGAAATTGGTGCGCATCAAAAGTACGTCAAGGTGCGGATCGCTGATGATCTCTTTCTCGATGCGGTAGCGGCCTTGTTCGCATTCATTGATCAACCGAAACGCAGGCACGCCATGGTCGAGATACTCAACCGTGTGTTTCGTGTCGCGCTTCTCTTCCGAGAAAAAATTCGCGCCATCAGCCACGAGAAATTCCATGTCGCGTGTGCAGGGTCGATCAACTTCAGGCCAGTAAATTTCATTCAGAATCCCGTGGCTGACGGTGAACCAAACCTGGCTCGCAGCTCCGGCCGCCGTGCCGACGCCACTTTTCGCGCTTGATGTCCAACGCGGCTCAATTCCCGGCCGGCCCGGCGCGTCATCGTGCCGCGCCGATTTCATTCCTCGGCAAACTCGCGCCGCATCAACGCGGTCACTCCCGCGCCGAGCAGCACGATCGCTGCTGCCGCCAGCCAGTTTCGATTTTTATCTGCCCACAATTGCAGGCTGAACGTGCGCGAACGTGAATCAAATCGTCCATGCGTGCCGTGATCCACTTTGTCATCCACCGGCTCGAATAAGTTGTTTGGGCGATTCGGGTTTTCCGGCTCGCTTGTCTGCTGCGCATCCACGCACGTCCATGCCAGGTAATGATCCGCGAACGCCGGCGCGATTTTGTTGCCGACGATCGCTTCCACGGTCGGTCCGCCGACGTACACCTCGCGCCGGTCATTGTGCGCCGCGTACACCACCGCGCCCGCTGCCACCTCAGGCTGGTAAATGGGCGGCACCGGTTGCGCCTTGTGCGGGAGCCGGCTTTTCACCCAATCGAATTGCGGCGTGTTCATGGCCGGCATCTGCACCATCACGACACGTACTTTGCTCTTGTCGTAGAGGAGTTCGCTGCGGAGCGAATCGCAGAAACCCTGGATCGCGTGCTTGGACGCGCAGTAGGCGGATTGCAACGGAATACCGCGATAGGCCAACGCGGAACCGACCTGCACGATCACGCCATGGTCGCGCGGCAACATGCGTTTCAACGCCGCTAACGAGCCGTAAACGAACCCCAGATAAGTCACTTCCGTCACGCGCTTGTACTCGTCCGGTTGCATCTCTTTCACCGGCGAAAAAACCGAGCACATGGCGTTATTCACCCACACGTCGATCGGCCCGAGCTGCTCCTCGACGGCCGCCGCCGCCGCGTCCACAGCTTTGGCATCGGCCACATCCACCGGCAGCACGATTGCCTCGGCACCTAGTTGCTGTACTTCGCGTTTTGCCCCTTCCAGTCCGGCGCGACCGCGCGCAACTAAACCAATGCGCGCACCTTCACGCGCAAACGCATGCGCAATGGCCCGGCCAAGGCCGGCCGATGCACCGGTGACCACGACTACCTGATTTGTTTTTCCATTTCTCATGAGTGTTTTCTCTTCAGTTGACGAATACCGGCGACGATTTCATCGCGCGCGAGTACCGCGATGATGACGGAGATCGCGGCCGAGCTCAGGCAAAGCGTGCATCCCGCGCGAATGACGAACGCCTGCACGGCGCTCAAGATCAAACCGCCTGCCGCGAGCGCCGCCACGATCCCGCCGTAAAAGAGTACGAGCCGCGGACGCGTTCGACTCCGGTCACCGCCCCCGGCGAGCGTCGCAAGCAACTCGATGGCGTAGGCAGCAGCGCCAACCGCCGCATCGGGCAGCGGTAGCAGCGTTGAAATAAATGAATGCAAAACGCGCCGGCTGCCGTCGCGGAACAACGGTTCCCATACGTCGTTGACAAACCCGAACTGATAAGCGGCGAGGTAACTCGCGATGCCCAAGCCAAACGCCACCAGCACGGCGATCGGCAGCCGCGCTCCCCAGCGCGATGGATTTGCGCGCTGGTACTTTGACCTCGACGCGGGATGGGATGACAAGATGAGCGATTCAGACAAACCACTCACGTTGCCTGTACCGCGGCGCGGCGAAATGAGAAACCACACGGAATGGGCGTTACTGAAATTTCTTAATGCGCTGCTGATTTGGAAGGAGCGGTTCCAGATTGGCGCGCGACCACAGCGTGTCAGCCGATGCGCTGGTTTGAACAAGTGATACGGGGCTGCTGTCGTTCTTCAATATGAACAGTGGAACTTTACTCGCACTGCTGCTTGTCGCCGGCCTCGCCGCCTCAGCAGCCGCCCAGGTGACCTCCTCGCCCACTTCCACGCCGACGCCCAGCGCCACCTCATCGGCGAGCGCCACCGTTTCGACGTCGCCAGATCCAAACGCTTCGCCCTCGCCGGGCGCATGGGACCCGTTTGCGGAAATGCAGCGCATGCAGAGCGAAATGAACAACTTTTTCTCCCGCGCCATGTCCGAGTTCGGCACAAACCAGAACTTTCTCTCGATGCGCAACGAGCCTGGTTTCTCCTCCACTCTCGATGTGCGCGACAAAGGCGATCATTACGAAGTTCACGCCTTTCTGCCGGGCAGCGAGAGCAACAACGTGAAAGTAACGGCTGAATCTAACAACCGCCTGCGCATCCGGGCGACGCAATCAAAACAGGAGAAGAACACGAGTGCCGCCCGACAGAGCATGGTTAGTGAGTTCGGTGAGTACGAGCAGGACGTCACGCTTCCTGGACCTGCCAACACAAGGCAGATGAAAATCGAGCACCACGACCACGAGGTCGTCGTCTCGATTCCAAAGAAGACGACGTAAAAGGAACGCGCGGGAGCGGCCAAGCGGCAGCGCGCCGAACAATTCGAGGCAAGCGGTGCGCTGCCGAATTCCTGCCTCGTGAGGTCGTGTGAACGGCGGCGCGTTTTCGCGAGGTGCGGATCTTCGCGCCATGGAAAAAAACGCTTGCGCGCGAGTGATCGATTCGTAAAACGAACAGTTCATTAACCCTTCCCAACATGCCTTCCCAATCTGTCTCTTGCGCTACCCGTCTGTACTGCCCCCTTGATGCCGTACTCCTGATCTTATTCCTATTTCCGTTCCTTTTTTTATCCCACGAAGGCGATGCAGCTACGGTGACTTGGGACGGAGGCTCGGGCGGCGGTGGAACGGGCTGGAGTCAGGCCTCGAATTGGGATTCCAACAAGGTGCCCGGGCCAACTGATGTGGCAGATTTCACTCTCGCCGGCAGTTCGCCTATTATTGGAATCAACTACGCTGGTACGACCAACAACGGCGCCTATAACCAGGCGGTCGGAGCGATCGAGCTACTCTCGGGCCGCGCGCGCACGATCGGCAATAGCTCGTCTAACGCCGCCACGCTCACGCTAAACGGCGCAACGTTGAATGGCGTCGCTAACATCATTCTGCGCAACGGCTCTGCTTCGAACCTCACGCTTCAAAACGACGTCAACAAGGGAACAGGCGTGATGGACATTGCGCTTGGCAACAGCACGGACAACATCGTTGCCGTTGATTCCACCGGAAGCAGCAACATCAGCAGCGTGATCAAAGACGGCGCCGGTACTCATCTGAGTCTGGCCGCCACAAGTTCCGGCGCGTTAGTACTCTCAGGCAATAACACCTACACCGGTGGAACAACGCTCGGGGTAACGAACACCGGTACACTTCGAATGCTGGACACCGGAACACTCGGCGCGAGTAGCGGAGCTTTGACTATTGAGAACGGTACTTTGGACTTAAATGGCACGAGCCAGAATGTTGGCGCGTTACGTTCTACTAACGCGAATGCGAACGGCGTGATAAAAAACAGCAGCGGAACGAGCTCGACTCTTACCGTCGGCAACGGCGATGCCAGCGGCAGCTTCAGTGGTCGTATCACAAACGTTGGCAATATTGCCCTAACGAAAACCGGTACCGGTACTCAGACGCTGACGAACACTAACAGCTATACCGGCCAAACCGTTGGCGCAGGAGGAACTTTGCAGCTCGCGAACCCGAATGGTGTCGCGTTGAGCGGCACGTCAAGCATTGTGGTGAATAATGGCGGTACTCTGCTGATGGGCGCCAACAATCAGGTTAATCGCGCGGTTTTCCCGCCCATTGCCCTCGGCAGCACGACCGGCAGCGGCGCGGCGAAACTCGACGCCGGAGGATTTAGCCAGGGCACCGGCGGAACGCCAATTATCCCGAACAGCGGAAGTGTCGGGCTCGGCGCACTCACGCTCAACGCCGGCGCGATTGTCGATCTCACCGGCACTTCAGTTTTGCACTTCGCAAATAGCAGCTCGAGCACGTGGAGCGGCCGGCTTTCCATTTACGATTGGACGGGCACACCAGTGACGGGCGGCGGCGCGGAACAAATACTTTTTGGAGGCGATATTACCGGCCTGAACGCCAGTCAGCTGTCGCAGATCAGCTTCTACAGTGACAACGGCATGACACTGCTTAGTGATAGCGCGCTCATTCTCGCCGACGGCGAAATCATTCCAGGACTTACGAGTGTTCCCGAAGCCGAGACCGCCGTCGCCGCCGTGCTTGCGCTTGGCATGATCGTGATTCTGCAACGCCAGCGTTTACGTGCGCAGTTGGCGCGCTTCTGACCAACGGCGGCGCACTCTTCGGAACGCCGCTCAGAGATAAGACGTTCGATATTGGTCCTTGCAGAAATGCGATCACTCCGGCGGCCTCGGGAGCAACGGCCGTGCCTCATGCCGAAACTGGTGTACTCAGATTAAGAGCGCAGGCCTCGCACCGCTTATTGCGCCGCCGGTTATTGATCGCCGGGTCTGCGGCGTTGCCCGCCCCGCGCAGGCGAATCGCTATTTTGCAATAAACGCTTCGTTTTCTTGAGCAACCGCACATCTCCGATGTGCATGGAACCGTCGATCGCCTTGCACATGTCGTAAATCGCGAGCAGCGCGACGACGGCTCCGGTAAGCGCTTCCATCTCCACGCCGGTCTGCGCCGTCGTGCGGGCGCTGCAAGTCGCCACGATCGCGTCTGACTTGAGCTCCAACTCGACTCCGACATGACTCAGCGGCAGCGGATGACAAAGCGGAATCAGCTCCGCCGTGCGTTTCGCCGCCTGGATGCCGGCGACCTGCGCAGTGGCAAGAACGTTTCCCTTTGCAATCTCATTCCGCGAGATCGCTGCGACCGTTTCTCGGTTGACGTGAATCGCGCCCGTGGCGATCGCCTCGCGCACGCTCTGCGGTTTGCCGGACACATCCACCATGCGAACCTTGCCGTCATTCGCGACGTGACTGAGTTTGCGCTTCATCTTGCGTCGCGCAGCCATGCGGGTCGGAGTTCTTCCTTAGTACGCAACCCAGAGGCTTGCGCCACCAACGCCGCACACAAGATTCATCCGCCGATCGCGATCATTCGGCGGTGAGGCTGGTAGTTGTCGCGGAAATCGTGCCGCTCCGGTTTGCGTGCGACGACTTCCAGGAAAAACTGCCGCAGCTCATCATCACTCGCGCCATCGCGCAACGGGCCCATGATGTCGTACTCGAGATGACTGCCGAGACACGGCCGCAATTTACCGTCACAGGTAAGCCGCAGTTTGTTGCAAGTTTCGCAGAAATGGAGGTTGGTCAGCGCGCCGATAAAACCGATGCGCTGGTTGCGCCCGGCGATCTGGTAATAGGTGGCCGGTCCGTTTGTGCGGAAATCAGGCCGAGGAATGAGCGCTCCGTACTCACGCTCGATATGCCGCCGTGCCTCATTCACTGGCAAAAAGTTCGCCTCGCTCAACACTTCCGCAGTGCTCACGGGCATGAGCTCGATGAACCGCAGCAGCGCATTCTTCTCGGCCGCGAAATCGACAAGCCGGAGCAGCTCGCCTTCGTTAATCCCGCGCATGAGTACGGCGTTGAGTTTGACCTGCGGAAAACCAGCCTCGCGCGCTGCCTCGATGCCATCGAGAACGCGCGGAAGAAAATCGCGCCCGGTGATTTTCTGGTACATGCCGCGATCGAGCGTATCGAGGGAAATATTGAGCGAGCTGACTCCGGCGTCACGTAGTTGCCGCGCCAGTTTACCCCGGCTGAGCAACGTTCCGTTCGTCGATAAACCGAGATGCCGAAGGCCGTCAATCTGCGCGAGCTCACTCAGGAACTCGACCACTCCAGCACGGGTGAGCGGCTCACCACCGGTCACACGAACTTTGTCGATGCCGAGCCGCATAGCTACCCGCACCAGCCGGAGCATCTCCGTGAAAGTGAGTACATCGACGCGTGGCATCCACTCCTGAAGCTCGTCTGGCATACAGTAGCGGCAGCGCTCGTTGCAGCGGTCGGTCACCGACACGCGCAGATAGGAAACATGATGGCCGAACCGGTCGCGCATCGGGCGCAACCCTACTGCCCCGTGAGGGTTGAATCAACAGTGAGACGATTGACTGAGTACGACTGCGCTCGTAAGTTCCTGCCCGTGAAAGCTCGTTATCTTTCCCCCATTCTGGCGCTCGGCGCGTTAGTCTTCGCTGGTTGTTCAACGACTGAGTCACGCATTTCCGATCACCGCGATATGTTCAACAGCCTGTCACCGGCTGAGCAGCAGCTCGTCGCCGCGGGACAGATTCGCACCGGCATGTCTCAAAATGCAGTCTGGCTCGCCTGGGGTTCGCCGGAGCAGCGCGCCGCCGGCGCCATGCGCGGACAAATGACTGAGACTTGGATTTACGTGAATTACGCGCCAGCATACGGCTACGGCTATGGCGGCTATCCTTACGGTCCGTGGTACGGCCCTTACGGCCCCGGGTTCGGCGGCGGTGTCGGCTTCATTCGCACGCGCCACGGCGGCCGTTCGTTTGCCTTTTTCGGGGACCCGTTCTTTGACCCGTTCTATTACTCTTACATTCCGCCCAGCGTTCCGTATCCCTATCGCACGGTTACTTTTGCCAACGGCCGGGTTGTTTCGTTCCAGACGCTGGTCGGACCTCGTTAGTACACCGCCCGCTCTGCGGCGGAACGTCCTGTAGCTCGGATGGCGTTTCGGTCGTTCCGCAATTTCGTCGATGAACTCGATCGCGCGGGCGAGTTAGTACGAGTCAGGCAAGGCGCGGACACCGATCTCGTCCTCGCGGAATGGGCAAACCGCGAGATGAAGTCACCCGGCGGCGGCAAAGCGCTGCTCTTCGAGAACCCGTTGATTGACGGCGCTGACTCGAGGTTTCCCGTCGCCATCAACACCATGGGTTCACGCAAGCGAATCGCCATGGCGCTAGGCGTGGACGACGTCGCCGATCTCGCGCAGGAAATCCAGCTCATCCTTAAAGCGAAACCGCCAACTGACCTGCGCGAAGGGTTCGCGTTACTCAAACAAGGCATCCACCTACTGCATGCGCGGCCAAAACATGTGCGCGACGCGCCATGCCAGGAAGTAGTCTCCTTCTTCGATCCACATCAAACGTCCCTCCGCGATCTACCTGTACTTAAGTGCTGGCCTAAAGACGGCGGCCGTTTCATCACTCTTCCCAATGTACACACGCGCGACCCGGAAAGTCGCGCCCGGAACGTTGGTATGTACAGGATGCAGATTTACGATGATCGAACTACCGGCATGCATTGGCAGGTCCACAAGGTCGGCGCGCGACACGGCAAGACGTACTATGACCGCGATGAACCGATGTCGGTCGCGGTCACTCTTGGAGGCGATCCTGCCTACACTTTCGCGGCCACGGCGCCGCTTCCGGATGGTCTTGATGAAATCCTTTTCGCCGGTTTCCTGCGTCGCAGATCAGTCGAGATGGTCAAATGCAGGACCGTCGAGCTCGAAGTTCCCGCAGATGTTGATTTCGTGCTCGAAGGCTTTGTGCAACCAGGAGAAATGCGCCCGGAAGGGCCGTTCGGTGATCATACCGGCTTCTACACCAACGTCGAAGACTACCCTGTGTTTCACCTGAAGGCGATTACGCACCGGCGTGATGCTATTTACCCCGCCACCATCGTCGGTCCGCCGCCAATGGAAGACTTTTACCTCGGCGACGCGAGCGTGCGCATTCTGCTGCCCGTCTTCCGCATGAACTTCCCTGAGATCGTCGATATGACGCTGCCGCCCGAAGGAGTCTTCCACAACCTGGTTTTCGTTAGCATTCGTAAACAGTACGCCTACCAGGCTTTTAAAGTCATGCATGGTTTGTGGGGCATGGGCCAGATGATGTTTTCAAAGTACATCGTCGTGGTGGACGAAGATTGCGACGTGCATAACACCAGTGACGTGCTTTTTCGTCTCTGTGCGAATACAGACCCGGCGCGCGATACTACATTGATTCGGAATCCGAGCGACTCACTCGACCATGCGCCCACCGAGCAGAACATCGGCTCGCACATGGGTATTGATGCTACGAGAAAGTTGCCGGGCGAGAATTACCATCGGCAATGGCCTGAGCTACTCCAGATGGACGAGCGGGTCCAGAGACTGGTAGATTCACTTCGTGGCTCGGCTGGAGCTCGTTAGGCCGTCACCGCCTACTTCGCGCATGATCTCACGCGCATCCTTGTCGTCCCGCAATCCCTCAAAAGTGGCGTGCCGCAACATGCCGTAGCTGGTCCATTCAGTGAAGCTGATCTGGGCGACAAGTTTCGGCCTAAGCCAGCGAAGCTGAGTCATTTCTTCAGCAGTGATTCCTTCGCCGAAATGGCTCTTCCGGCTGCTGAGTAAGTTTGCGAAAGGACACCTCGTACTCAGTAGCGGCTCAATTTCTCTCATCAGCCGCCTTCTAACCGCGGGGTTGAATCCCTGCCGAACTTTGCCACAGAAGATCAGCTTTTCCCCCTCGTAGTACCCGGGCAGTATTGACTGGAAGCTATTGCCATCAGGCTTGTAGCCACCAATAACAAACTCCTGCGCTCTATTTAACTTCAGCTTGACCCAGCTACTGACACGCCTTCCCGCCCGGTACATCGAATCCCGCTTCTTTGCTACGATCCCCTCGAGCCCAGCGGAGCTCACCGCATGAAGGATTGCATCGGCCGACCTTCCAGCTCAGCGTTGTATCGAACTTGCGACCCGGCGATAATGTCGCGCAACTTCGCTTTCCGCTCGCGCAACGGTTTCCTTGTCCAATCTCGTCCTTCGGAGTTAAGCAGATCAAAAGCGTAGTAGAGAATCTGCCAGTCACGCCCGGCGCTCGCCCGGTTTTGCAGCGCCTGGAACGATGGACAACCTTGCGCGTTCACCGCCACGACTTCGCCGTCAATTACCGCAGTGTCAGCAGCAATGCCATTAATAGCTTCCGCTACGGTCGCGAAATCCGAAGTCAGGTTCTTCTCCTTCAGCGATAGTAACCGTACTTCATCGCCATGCTTCATCGCGATGACGCGGTATCCATCCCACTTGATCTCGTAAATCCACTCGTCACCTTCAGGCAGTCGATCCACCGCGGTAGCTTTCATTGGCTTGACGAAATGCGGCTTGGCCGGGCGTGAATGCCGCACCTGAGGTAGCTTCCGTGTCGGTCCTTCAGCTTCTTCTGTCCTATTGCTGTTCCAGATTGCAGCTTTTTCGTGAGCGATTTGCTCCATCGCCCGGCCACTTAGTGCGGATAGCTCGGCACGTTTCGAAGCGGTTGTTCGTGTGTCGCCATTGGTCTTTTGGTTCACCCGCCATGGGAAGTAACAGGCATAACCAGGCGCTGCAGCCGACCGCTACCGGGTTTGTTAAGTTGCCGAATGGTGAATACGCTCAGAGCAGCGCAGCCCCGTTCTCAGGTAAGCTTGAGGAACTCATTCGCAAGTTTGAGTTCCATCATATAACTGCGCTTACAAACCCTTAGCTTCGCCGCGCCGTTTGGCTGTGGCTGACGAAGAATCTCCTCGATTTGATCACAATCAGCACCAACACGCTTATCAGGAGAAGAACGCCCGTTGCGGTGCTTTCCGGCACCCCTCGGGGTGGCCCGAAAGCCAGAAACTCTGGACCGCGGAGACCGGTCGCAAATACAGTTTCCGTTCCGGTTGGAGTAAACCTAAAAACCGCGTTGTTATTAAAGTCCGCTGCGAACAAGCTTCCTGAAGTATCGAAAGCTAGCCCTACCGGCAGAGACAAGTTCGATGCAAAAGCCGTCGCTGCCATCCCCCGTGAATTCAATTTCCAAATTGCGCCCGTGCCGTCTGCAGCGAACAGAGTACCATTCTCGTTCAAAGCTAAACCCAGTGGGACGTTAATAGTAGAATTGAAAATGGTCCTACTCCCATCCGGCATGATTTTGTCGATCGTGCCATTGCCGGTGTTGCTCTCGAACAAATTGCCAAATGCATCAAATGCCAGACCTACAGGTCCGTTTACCCCCGAGGCGGAGACCGACGCGAACACCGTCCGGGTTCCATTTGGAGCAAACTGAAATATTGTGCTGGTGCCGTGATCTGCTTCGTACAAGTTGCCTGAGGCATCAAATGCCAAAGCCTCGGGCGTAGTAAGCCCTGACGCGAAGATGCTTTGCGCTCCTTTGGGAGTAATGGCTATGATAACGCCGCTAATGCCGAGTCCAGTACCGAGAGGGACTTTACAGTCACGCCGGCGACGATACCGTCGCCGCCAGTAGCTCAGCCGGCAACGTATATTGCCGCTAATAGCTTCACAGCTAACTGGATCAGTGTGAGCGGTGCGACGGGTTACCGGCTCGACGTATCAACAAGCAATTCGTTTGCCAGCTATTTGCCAGGGTACCAAAACCTAGATTGTGGCAAAGGGCTCAGCCATAGCGTTACGGGGCTAAACGCAAGCACCACATACTACTATCGGGTGCGCGCCTACAACAGTACTGGAACGAGTGGTAATTCAAACGTGATTAATGTGACGACACTCAACGCGACGGGACCTCCTGTCATCGTCACCAGTTTGGCAACATTGATCGCTAGTTCTTCAGCCCAGCTCAATGGCAGCGTCGACCTCCAGGGGCTAACCACGACTGTGCGTTTTGAATACGGAAAAACGACCAACTATGGGGCCACAACTGCCTCCCAGAGCAAGATGGGGAGCGCGTACCAGAATGTCAATGCGGTCATCACCGGCTTAATTTCGGGGACAGCGTATCACTTCCGAATTGTGGGTACGAACAGCGCCGGGACAACTTATGGCGCAGACAGGATCTTCACTGCTGTTCCGCCCGATCAGTCAGTGACATGGCAGAATAACCCTGTTCATGACGGGTTTGATCCTGCCAGTCCCTTGGCGCCTCCACTGACCTTAAAGTGGACGCGGGACTTTAGCGCGAGCGGCGTAACCTCCATCTAATATCCTTTGATCGCCCAAGCCATGGCCTTCGTCACGACCACGACCGGAAACAATTACGGGAATAGACTTATCGCCCTAAATGAACATACGGGAGCGACAATCTGGTCAGCGGATATTCCAGGAACCTACTTTTTTGCCAATGCCGCATATGATTCCAGCAAAGTCTTCGTTGTGAACGGTGACGGACTGA
>JAFASN010000056.1 GCA_019244415.1 Verrucomicrobiota bacterium
GCTTGTGCAACGCCGCCGGATCGAGGTTCGTACTCGAGTTTGTGAAGAAGGCTGTACTCGGAGTTTGTTTTGTTATTAGCGCCTTGTTTGAAACATCCGGCTGGCGTGCGGCGGGCGGCTGACCGGCAGCAACAGCGATGGTGAGCAGGAGCAGGGAAAACGTAGATTTCACAAGCGCAATGCTGAGCCCGCACTGCCGCTTGCGAAAGCGCTTTTTGCGTTCAGCGCCTTGCCCGATGATGTGCAAGCGCCCGCGAGAGAAATCAGATCACGCCGCCAAGCGTGTGCACACCTTGCGCGGTACTTCGCCGCACGGGCGCGATTTTCACCACGTTTTCGGGATCGTAATCGATCAGCTTCAGCCAATCTTCGGTAATATCAGTCGGCGGGAAGATATCGTTCTCCGCGTACTCAGTTTCGAACGCGATTTGCAAGTCCTGTTGGGTGATTCCCGTCATTCCGAGCGAAGCCGAGGAATCCAGTGGCTTTACCGTTAACTCTTCGTCATCGGGATTCCTCGACTCCGCTTCGCTTCGCTCGGAATGACGAATCGCGCGCTTGATCGCCGTCCCTTTCGCCCGCTCCACTACTGACGCGATAATGGCGCCACTGATCAGGTCGCCGCGGTACAACACTTCCTTGCGCCCACTGCGTAACGTGACCTCGAGAAACTTGTTGTCATCGCGATGCGCGAACTGCCAATCGACCAGGCGCTCGATCAACTTATCAATCGCGGCGCCGATGTTTTCCGCTTCTTTCGCCAGCACACCGTCGTAGGGCAGATCGTCCGTCAGGTAAATGCGGTAAATTTCGCGCGCGCCTTCCTTGTTCGGACGGTTCACCTTGATTTTTCGATCGATGCGGCCCGGACGCAGAATTGCGGGGTCGATCAAGTCCGCGCGATTCGAAGCAAGGATGATGACGACGTCGTTGAGTGAATCGATGCCGTCCATTTCCGAGCAAAACATAGGCACGAGCGTGGACAGGATGTTTGAGTACCGCGAAGCGCGACGAGTACCGAGAATACTCTCCGCTTCATCGATAAACAGGAACGGCATGAACCCTTCCCGCCGTTTCTCGCGCGCGGTGGCGAAAATCTCGCGCACCATACGTTCCGATTCGCCCACCCACATGTTTAGGATTTCCGGGCCTTTCACGTGCATGAAGTACTCGCGCATTTCGTGGCCCGCTTTTTCGCGTAGTTGGCGCGTCAAATTGTAAGCTGTCGCTTTGCCGATGAGCGTTTTGCCGCAACCGGGCGGTCCGTAGAGCAGGAATCCCTTGGGCGTGGCATGATGAAATTTCGCGAACAAATCGGGATGGACCAGCGGCAGCTCGATTGCGTCCTTGATCGCGGCAATCGCCTGCTCCTGCCCGCCCACTTTTTCCCAGGGTAAGTCCGGCACGCGATCGAGATAATGTTCCTGCGAACCGGGCGTACTCATCATCTCAAGTGCCATGCGGTAATTGGAATCGACGCGTACTTCGTCGCCTTGTTTGAGAGCTGTTTTAGCCAGGTCGGCTGAACGTTGCAGCACGATCGATTGCGTGCCGTGCTTGTCGCCCACGCGCAGACGATCGGTGCCGAGCACTTCCGTGATTTTCGTCACCGGCCCGGCTGATTCAAAACCGAGATCGCCCACAATGACGAAAGCCTCATTCACCAGCACGCGTGTGCCCTTCTTCAACTTCCCGATGGGAATGCGTGGGTCGATGTTGCAGTAGTAATCAGCGCCGCCTACCACAATGTGCGCTGTCTCTTTACTGACGCTGCCGAGAAAAGTACCGATCCGGTTCGCTGGCGACGTCACCTTTTTGATGACTTCCTCCAGCTTCTCGATCATCTGCCGCGCCTCGACAAATGTCTCTTCCCGCTGGGAAATTTCCCGGCGTAGCTCGAGCAGGTCGCGCCGTGTCGGATCACCCGGGGGGAGTGTCGCGATGAGTAGATCGACGCGATCCAGCAGATCAAATTCCCCTTGGTTGCCCGCATCGCTCATCCCCTTTGTCACCGGCTTAGACTATACGCCGACGGAAATTGTTCGACAACGGCCAGGCCGCGCTGCTTTCGCAGGTTTCAGTTTGGCGCGGTACTTTGCCGGCGCAATTGCGCGATACGGATCGCAACGCCGACGCAGCGCTCCCGCTCGCGCGCAGCTTCCGGCTCGGAGAGATATTGAGCCTGGTAGGGCGAACGCAGCGGCTGAAGACATGTCGTCACGGAGTCATTAGCGACGGCGAGACGGGAAAGATTTTCCGCGGTCGGATCTTTGTTCACGGAGTCGAGCAGCAGATCGCGCAGTGCGATATAACAATGGATTTCCTCTTCTGCCGGCGTTTGCGGTGCAGGCGCGGCGACCATCATTCGTTCGTGTCTGGCCGGGACACCGGGAGAAAGCTGCGGCGCACGGATCGTTTCGGTTTGCACGAACTCTCTCCAAAGCATCTCCCGTGCTCACGCAGTGAAGCGGATCGCTCGGAGATGCGGCTGCGGGAAAGTGGTTGAAGCCGTTTGGCCGCGAACCTATCGTCTCGCGCTTCAGGAGCCTTAGCTCAATTGGTTAGAGCGCTGCCCTGTCACGGCAGAGGTTGCGGGTTCGAGCCCCGTAGGCTCCGTTTGCTCGCTCATGGCTCCGCGCGCAAGAACCCGCTCCGCTACGCACAGCGCACACGGATTCACCGCGACTGAAGTACGCGAGCTGCGCGCCCTGAGAACGCCCGCCGGCGTGCAACGATTTCTCGATTCCATGCTGTATCACATCGCAAATACGGCGTGGTCGCCGCGCCGAGTCCTGCATGAACGCACGGCACATTGCCTCGAAGGGGCGATCTTCGCTGCGGCGGCCCTGCGCGTACTTGGCTATCCCGCGCTCATCTGGGATTTGGAGGCAAATCACGACACCGATCATGTGCTGGCCCTGTTCAAGGTGGGCTGCTGCTGGGGCGCGGTGGCCAAGTCTAACTTTGCCGGCTGCCGTTATCGGGAACCGGTTTATCGCACCTTGCGCGAACTGGCCATGAGCTACTTCAATATTTACTTCAACAGCCGCGGCGAGCGTACTTTGCGCCGCTACTCGCAACCCGTAAACCTTGCCCGTTTTGATGAGCGCGGCTGGATGACTTCAGACCAGCCGGTCTGGTACATCGCCGATTATCTTTGTGAAATTCCGCACCGCGCCTTGCTCACGCCCGCGCAAGTACGCCGGCTCACTCGTCTGGACCCCCGCACCCGCGCAAGCGAAATGGTTGGACACCGCACAAGACGAACCGACGCGAGCGCGCGGTGAGCGCATCGAGCCGGCGAAGCCGCAATTCAGGCAGGCCGTTTTGGCGGCCACAAAAAGTTATTGTCACCGCTTCGCGCGACTGCCTACGATGCGCGAAATGTGCGGTGCGCGGCGTATCTTCGCCGTTCCCCTCAGCGCCGTCCCGCCTTTGGAGAGGAGTCACATGATTACCAAATGCATTATCACTACGCTGGCGGCCGGCATTATCACCGCGAGCGCGCAGACCACCGATAATTCGTTCGTCGGCAAATGGAAGATGAACCCGGAGAAAAGTCAGCTCAGCGGGTTAACCTACAAAATCGAAGACGCCGGCAACGATACTTACCGGCTCATTTTCGGCGATCGGGCGCCGGAGACACTTGCCGCGAACGGGACGGAGCACAAGACGCAGTACGGCAGCACATGGGCACTGCGCAAGACAGGCGCGAACACCTGGAAGTTCACGCAGAAGCGGAATGGCACCGTCACTTCAGAAAGCGAGTGGACAGTTTCCGAGGACGGCAAGACCTTCACCAGTAAGGTGGACGTGAAGCGGCCGGACGGTTCCACCTCGCACAACGAGACGGTGATGAAACGCACGGAAGGCAGCGGCAACGGTCTGGCCGGCACGTGGGAAACCTCAGAAGAGAAGATCGGTTCGCCGGCCGTGCTGGAAGTTGCGAAGTGGGGCGAGGATGGTTATGCAATCAGCGAGCCCGCCTTCAAGGATCACCTGCGAGTGAAGACCGACGGCAAGGATTATCCTCATGAAGGGCCGCGCGTGCCGAAAGGCTCGACCGCGTCCGCCAGCAAAACCGGCGAACGCGAGCTCGAGGTCACTAATAAGCTGAACGGCAAAACGATGAACACGGAGCATTACCAGCTTTCTGAAGATGGCAAAACGCTGACCGATACGATCAACTTCCCCGGCGAGAGCAAGCAGGAAGTGGACGTCTACGAACGGCAGTAAAGTACCAGCTTTCCCTGAACCAAACGCCGAAGCGGGCGGCGACCTACGGGTAATACCGCGGTCGTCGCCGCTTCCGGCGAAATTTTTGTGGAAAAACATTGACGGCTGCCGCTCAGGCAGATAGCACCTCGTGAAAACGCGGCCTCCCCCAAGGCGCACAACCAATCACGCGCTCGTTCGCGGGGGAGTTGGTGATGGGATGGACGGGCTCAAACAAGAAAGGACCCGTCATGAAATCGTCAGTGATCACCGCCGCCCTTTGCGCGGCTGTATCTTCCCTGGTCTATGGCCAGACATCGCCTGCGCCAGCAAGTTCCGGAACGCCTCCGCCGCGGACTGAGGTTTACTCCGTCACCTTCATCCACGCCGCGGCGGGAAAGGTAAGCGCGGTCGAACAGGTGGGAAAAAAAGGTCTCGCCGGGAACTCGGCACATGGCTTGTTTCTGCGCCACGAAGCCGGCTCACCTTGGGATTATGTCGCGATTACACACATCGGGCCCAAGGCAACGGTCGAACCCACCGGCAACCCGCGCGGCCGAGAAATGCGACCGCTGATGGACTGGCATGACGATACCTTCGTGAATGGCCCGACGTGGAACGAGTTCGCCAAAGCCATGGGTCTCGATGAGTCGGGTAAACCTTCCAGTAATGAAGATGTCTATGTCCTCTCGGTTTACCGGCCCCTTGTCGGGCAGGATGATGCTCTCGAGAAATTCTTGAGCGAGCCTCCAGGTGCTTCCGGCGATCTCGCTGTCGGAACGGTCCTGTTGCAACACCTCGAGGGCGGCGCATGGCGGTTCCTCTCAATCTCTCGTTACAAGAACTACGAGGATTACGCCAAAAGCGAGACCGCGGCGGTGGCGCAGACGGCAAAAGGAAGCGGAAGCTGGTTCCACTTACGCGACCTGGTCTCGTTTCATAACGACACCATAGCCGTTCATCTCAGCCCCTGACCCAGCAGCGGCGCGCCGCGGGGATCGGGCTGGCCATAACACGGGGCCGTCCTAAGTACACACGGGAGTAGTCGCGATCTCGCGGCCATGGATCGCGAACGGCGCGAGAAACTCCTTCTCCGTCTCAACCGCGAACTTGCGATGGAAGTTCGGGAGGAACTGATGGAACGCTCAGGCTACAGCTAGTTACGATGGGCGCGATTGACCCGCCATAGCGCTCTTTGTCCCGGCGAGGGTGTTGTCTGAGTCTTACACGGGTTCGTGCCGCTGCGATTACCGTGGCGGTTCTATCATTCCCCGCAAGGACAAACTGGTCTGGTTGGAAAGAGCGAAGTGGCTATTGCCGCTTGCAAGGATTCTACCGATAAACGGTGTGGTAATCACACATTGATGGAGGAAAGAGATGAAGAGTGAAATTGAAAGTCAGGAGCTACTCCGGAAATCGGCCAGCTCGGATCGGGCATACCCTGGAGCGCGCTACTCCGTGAGTGAGGGTTACAGAGGGTGGATCATGTTCGTACTCATCCTTATCAGCCTCTGCGCGATTGCTGCCTTCATGTTCCGCTAGAGCTTGCCCGGAATTCGGTTCTGCAGCACACCCACGCGATTCGAGCGCAGTTACCCTCAAACTGACTACTATATTGAGCGTTGGCAGTTTGGCGACGCTAAGAGTACGGATTTGTTCAATGAAGTGAATCCGTGCGGTGTTGCGACCTATCCTTACCTGAACGTCAGACGGAAGGGCCAACGACGAACCGGATGAAGAATTGCGCACCCCAAAGTACCGGGCGGCGGATTTCTCCAGCACGCCCGGCACGCAAATTAGCTATTTCTTAGATTGAGCTGCGAGCTCCTTACTCGTCATCGCGAGGGATGGCGCGAAACGCTGTGCGGACTCCATTTGCGTCAATGGCGCGGCCACCAATTTCGCCTTCGTCATTGATATCGCGCGCTTGCTCCAGTGTCTTGGTGTAGTCAGCCGGTTTGAAGTCATTCAGATCGCGCATGACTCCATTGTGCCAGATAAATGCGCGGCAGTTGCCGTTTCCGTCGCAGGAGAGTCCCACGACTTCACGCCGTTCGTTAATTCCATAGGCTTCACTGTGAACATCTCCGGCTAGAAAACCGAGACCCTGCATTCCATGTTCCTTCGTCCAGATAAATGCCTGGAGAAAATTGCCATCGGGATCGTTTGGTGCACCCGCGAATCCGACAACGTCGCCGCGTTGATTGATGTTAGTCGGCGTGTTCCAATAAGGTGCGCCGAGGTTTCCAAGATCGACGATCTTTTTGCCGTACTTGTCCCACAAGAGCGCGTGCCTGGCGGTGTAGCGCCCGACCGCTTGATCGCAGATTCCCGAAATCCCGACGATCTGTCCTCGATCATTAATACCGGTAGCAGCGCCGGAGGTATCGCCTTGTTCCAGTGGTAACGCCTTTACATTGTCCCGGTCATAGTCGCCGCCGTAAATAACCGGCAGGAACTGTAGTTGCTGAGGCGGAACGCAGGTAGAGTCGTGCACCGGTGTCTCAGCCCAGCCAACTACTCTCCCGGCATCGTTCGCTGCCGTAGCAAAGCCGTTGTTGCCGCCAAGTGTAGGAAGGGCGTGCATGTTGCCGTTTTTCCACACGAAACCGAGGTTAATGTAGCCCGTGCCGGTTGCTCCCGGGTAGAAAGCAGCGCTGCTCCAGGCTTCACCTAATGGATCCGGCGTCGCTGTTTGCGCGATGCCTACCACGATTCCCGAGTTCGATTGGAATGGCCAGGTAACATTGCTATTCGGGCCGCCAAGTGTGCCGAGATCGGTAAGCTTGTTGTCGCGCCAGAGAGTAGCATGCCGGGTTTGATCGCCGGTGAGATTGGAGTAGCCGGCAAGCCAATCGCGGTCGTTGATGCTATTTGCGCGACTATTTGTGCCTCCCAGCGACGGTAGGTCAATGATCCTGTAACTACGTGTATCGTCAGACTGAGAGGCTGCAAATAATCCGCAACCGATGAGGACGAGAGAAATCGCCAGCGGTATGCGGCATAGTCTGAGATGATTGAGATGTGGTTTCGTTGTTTTCATGCAACGAGATTGTTGGAGAAAGCGGCTGGTTGAAATAGCCACTTAGCGTATTTGAAGCAGACCGCTTAGGCGTGCTGCCGATCATGTTTCGTAGCGGAGGGCCGATGAGAAAGGGTAAGGTTATTGCAAGTTCGCGTTTAAAGCTGTCGCGAACTTTGCAAGACCCTCGCGAATTTGCGCGCGAGACCAGGCTGCGAAACCGAAGGTAAGTGCAGGATCAACGGGTGGTTTTATGTAGCAGGACGATAGCGGCTTCGGCCTTATCCCAATTTCTGTGCAAACACGCATAATCACGGGCAGTTGCTCTTTCCTGCGCAGCCAGGCGACAAAGTGCAAACCGGCTTCGGGAATTTCGAGGACGAAGTACTTACTGAGCAGATTGTTGAATTGGCTGATGAAGTAGTCGCGTCGATCCGCGTACAGTTTTCGCATTCGTTTGATATGACTTAGGAAAAAGCCGCCGGTTAAGAATCGTGCGAGGGTGGCCTGGTCGATCGCGGGAGAGTGTTGGTCCATGACTGCGCGAATCTTCACCATGGGCTCAACCAGTTGCTCCGGGGCAAGCAGATAACCGATGCGCAATGATGGATAAAGAATCTTGCTCATGGTGCCGGCGTAAATAACGCGGCCGCAGTGATCGAGCCCCTGCAAACAGGGAAGCGGCGGACCTGTGAAACGAAATTCCGAGTTATGATCGTCTTCAAAAATGAACGCGTTCCGCTCGCGCGCGAACTCTATCAGGGCTATTCGGCGCGGCAGACTCATTGTCATGCCGAGGGGAAATTGATGTGAAGGAGTTACGTAAATAAGGCGAGGGGACGGCTGTTTACGCGAATGAGAGATGACGATTCCTTCTTCATCCACGGGCCTTCCCACCACGCTAGCTCCCGCGAAGTTCAGTACGCGGCGGGCCTGGTAGAATCCCGGATCTTCAATCCACGCCGTGTCGCCACGATTGATTAAGGCAAGAGCGCTGATAATCATGGCCTGCTGAGTTCCGCCCGTGATGATGATCTGTTCGTGACGACACCGTGCACCTCTGAAATCACATAAGTACGTTGCGATGGCCTTGCGCAGATCGATGTCTCCGCGGCTGGATGCGTACTGTAGTAGGTGCGCGCCTTTGCTCGCGAGAACCTCGGACCGAAGTCGCTCCCATGTGTCGATGGGAAATTCATCCAGAGCGACAACTGCTGGCACAAAGGAAACACCAGGCGCACCGGCGATGCCGTAGTCGAGTTGTTTACCCGCGCGCGGATCATGGATGTCAGTAACCCTCCGAGCGAGCCGCGCCGCCCTTCCGACGTCGCGCGTGATCTTCGGTTTCTGCGCGCTCAGGTAAGTCTCGGGCAAAGGATGCGCCACAAAAGTACCGGAACCGACGCGGGAACAAAGATAGCCTTCCGCACCTAGTTTTGAGAAGGCGAGATTAACGGTCAGACGCGAGATCCCCAGATCAGCCGCCAGTGATCGAGATGAAGGCAGGCGCGTCGCGCCATCGCTCACATTCCCCGAGACTAACTCATCCCGGATTTGCCGGTACAACTGCTGATGGAGTGGCTCAGCTGCTGTTCGATCCAAATGAATCATCTCAAAAGCGATGATGCCATGCCTGTGACGCTGCCTGACGCGTTCCTTGAACTCCTTTGCTGGTACGGCCATGAAGATGGGACTATTATTTCCTACACTGGCAGGGCGCCGCAAGGATTCGCAAAAGTGGTATTACCAATTCCCCGAAAGTGGATCGTTGACACTCGCCGGTTGAGCACGAGCTATCGGTCATGCAATTTCCGGTCAGTGATCGTGTCGAAACGAAAGGGCTGGTCTATTTTGCGCGGATGCTCGACAAAATCAGGCTGCGTGCCGCCGGCGAGTTACCTTCGGATTACTTTGTTGGCGGCGTTGAGGAAGATCCCACCCTCTTTGATGCACGCTGCACACGCTTCCTGGCTGTCGATTACGATGAGCTGGCGACTCGTACTCTGCAGGGTGGATCAAATGACGATGTGCTCGAATGGTGCTTCGAACACGGCCGGCGCCCCAGCGAAGAAGAAACCAGGATATGGAACGCATTTCTTACTAAGCGCGGCTGGCGAGATGAAGCGAGCGCTGACCTGCAAGCTGCCAAAGAACGAAATGGCTGGGCAAACCGCGACGACATTCAAACGTGGATGGATTTGCACGACGCAGAAGAAGGCAGGAAGTAAGGCCGCACGTTTGCAGGCTGTTCGGTTGTCGCTTCGTTGATCAATAAGAAACGACTGCATATGTCTGTTCGCACCTTGCCCCTTCGCCAGGCCAATCCGCTCCCTGGCGGAAAGCTGCGCTATCGTTGACTTCCGCTGAGTGCGTTGTTGCCAAGCCAAAGTAGTTCGCCGACAAATAATGCTATGGCTTCAACGGGTGACGTCCTCGTTTGGACTATCTCAGGCATCCTCGCCCTTGGAGTGGGACTGAGCCGGTACTCGAAGTGGAAAACGCGCGACAAACTCGTGCGCGATGTCGCCGCGATGGATCGCGAACGTCGCGAGAAAGTCCTTAACCGTCTCAATCCCGAACTGGCGATGGAAGTTCGCCAGGAACTGATGGAACGCTATGGCTACAGCTAACCAGGCATAATGACATTCGTTGCCAGCCCCGCGTTATATTCCGTCCCAGGCGGCAGCACAGGAAATTCACAAAGCCACAAAGCCGCAGAAAGCGGAGTTCGTCACGAGTAGAATATTTCTGGTTTTTGCCTTCGGGGTTCGAGTTCTTTCAGTAGCCGTCCAGCTGTCGCGGGAGGTGCAGCGCACGGCAACCCCCTGCCGTGGCTACGTCTTGGCACAAATCCGATGCGCAGCTTCTACGGACTTATTGTGACTGTCGCTGAGCTATTGGAGAGTCTGTAACCAGATCCGCTGTGCAGAGTCATGACGGCAGCTTCTTTCACATCGCTGCCTTCGTCCTTATCTTCGAGTGAATGCAGTGTCACGGTCGCTGAGGATTGTCCCGCGGGAATTGTGACCTGGTTGCGCGGCCCGCTAAGGGTATAATCGGTGCCGCGACCCGCATTGCCGCTCGTTGAGTAAGAAATCGTAAGTGAGTGTGACAACCTACGATCGGCGGAGATCCTGAACGTAGCATTCTGACCTTCCTCGATCACACTTGGCGACGCCGAGATTGAGATTTTTGGTGCGCTCGGTGTTGGCGTTGGAGTCGGTGTCGGTGTCGGTGTCGGAGTTGGCGTAGGTGTTGGCGTTGGAGTCGGTGTCGGTGTAGGAGTTGGCGTAGGTGTAGGAGTTGGCGTTGGAGTTGGAGTGGGTGTCGGAGTTGGCGTCGGTGTAGGAGTCGGAGTAGGCGTGGGGGTTGGTGTAGGAGTCGGCGTTGGAGTTGGGGTCGGTGGCGGAGTTGGCGTTGGTGTAGGAGTCGGAGTGGGTGTTGGGGTCGGAGTTGGAACGCTGAAATTGGCAATGGCCTGCCCCCAATTAGCGCTTGCCTCGGTGTTCGCGTACTCACTCACCGCCCAGAAACTGGAATCACCAGGATCAAGGTTAATGCCGCTCATATCGCCGGCACGACCGGTGGACGAGAAGTCTGAGTAATTGGCCTGTCCTGTCCCCGCCGGAACAATGACGGGCGTTTCCATGGTGCCTGCTGCGTCGCTGGAGTTTCGCCCGGTAACGTACATCGACATGTAGTCGGTGGACGAGTCGGTGCCAGACCGCATGTAAGTTATGCCGATCGTGCCATTCGAATTGATATCGATCGCCGGGAAGGTGAGATATGTATTATTACCCGCCGATATCTGACCCTGATCTGACAGAGACGGCGTTCCACTGCTGACGTCAATAATGTACCAGCGGGCGTCATCCTCGGTTGAAGAGGCGGCAATGGCATGCGTCGCGACCAGAGCGTTACTGGCTTCAGCACACTTAAGGATGCGTGAATCAAGGTGGGAGGTTATCACGGTACCGTCGGGATTAAGGGGCGACACGACGGGCGAATATGAATTCACGACAAGGTTCGTCGTTGTGAAAGTTGGCGAACTCGAAAGAACATTGGTCATTTCGATGACGTCGATCGAGGCGTGATCGCCATGCTCGGTTACCAGCCACATCGGGTCACCGCTAACGGAGCCATGCATTGTCGCCGGCCGCACTGAGAAATCAGCGATATCGGTCTGATAATAGTGGAGCGAAGATTGTGAGACGCCGCTGGCGAGATCTGAGGCGCTTACGGCGTTGACCAGAACATGGTTACTACCGGCGACTGTATTAAACATGTTTAAGGTGAAAACCCATGCGTCGCCGTTGTAGCCGAAGTTGCCCGGGTAATCGGCATCATAGACGCCAGTTATACCATGGCTTGTGACGGTGTTTTCAGTCGTGCTGAAATAGTAGAAATTCCAGTCGGCCGCAGTGAGTGTCGCTGGACTTGATGTCTTCGAGACAGCAAAGACGAAGTTGCTGACGTGCGTATTAAAATCGACGTCCTGGTCTCCCACGATGAAGCGGCCGATTAATTCATCGTAAGCGACAATCGGATCGGATAAACCCGAAGTGGCATCGGCATGGGGTAGGCCTCCCTGGGTAAAATAGAAGTCGCTGAGGGAGTCTGATACTTCCGTTGCTCCCGTAGATTTAGGCGTGAAGATGGCGACTTCCTGGTTAACGCTTTCCACGTAGGCCGACGGTCCCGCTGCGCCATTGCTGTCCGGCGGGACGTAGCCACCGCTCTGGTTAAAATCGAGCCCTGAATATCCGCTGCCGGAATTGTTGCTAATAGAGACGCCGGCTTGAGGTCCGAGCCGAGGCAGGGCATTGACCCGCTCTGGATGGAAAGTCACTCGTGGAGGCAGCGGCGGCACGCCAGGCAAATGCACCGCGTCGCCATCGCCGGATTCTTTCTCCGCAGCCGCGTTCTTTACCAAGTACTTCGATGTCTGCTTCGAGCGTGTCTGATGCGAACGGCTCAGCAGCAGCGCTGTACTAGCAAAAATTGCGGCAATGGCGAACGCGACAAGCAGCAGGGCAAGTCGGGGGCGTTTCGGTGTTTTGATAGAGCTGTGTGCGCGTTTTTTCATATGAGCTTTACTTCGAGGTGAGGCTTCATCTATTCACCGTCAAACCGCGGAATTCCGCACCAAACGAGGCCAAATTTCACTGATGAATTTTCTCCCGCTTTCGGACAAGAGCCTGGCCTGTGTCTGTTAAAGCAAAGTTGATGTGTATTCGGCAAGTAAATTCGCATTGCTTAACGAAAATAATACAAATCGTTACCTTCTTTCGGCGAGCAGCCAGTTTGTCTTGTGCCGTGTGTTTTCGTTGAATAAGTAGAAAGCTCCTGTGAAACGGGTAAGTTTTGCTATGTTCCTACTGAGTGCTGCTCTTTGCTTCGCGCAGAGCTCACCAACTCCCTCTCCCAAAGCTGTGACCGGAATTGAAGGAGTAATCAATGTAAGCCCGGTGCCTGTTGGGCCGTCGAAATTGGGTTCGAAGCCGCTGGCAAATACTACGTTTCTGGTCAAAACGCGTGATAAGCTAATTGCGTCCTTTATGACTGACGAACGCGGTCACTTCCAGATAAAGTTGCCTCCGGGGCACTATTCCGTTTCGCGTAAAGACGTGCAGCCGAAAGCTGGGCGCTACGGTCCCTTCGACATTGACGTGACGGACGGGATGACAAACGTCGCGTGGTCGTGCGATAGCGGAATGCGCTAAGTGACTTGGACGCGGAGTTTGGGAAGCGGGGGGGCCGGGGCTTAGTCGCTCTGCTTCCACCAAACTGGGGCGAAAGCTCGCCAGGAACTCAACCAACGCTACGGCGATAGCTAGTCAGCAGGGGCATTCGATGGAAGACATACCTCGATGCGGAAGAGACGTACTCGCCGGCGCGCCGAACAATTCCACCATAACGTTTACGTCGTGCTGCTATCGGACGAAGTGCTGCGCGATCGCGCGCTTCTTCGTCTTAACCCGAAGCGCGACGCCTCCAAGCCGTGCGTCTATGTGGGCATGACCGGGCTTTCCACTGACGATCGCTTCGCGAACCACAAGAAAGGATACAAATCAGCCCGAGTAGTCCGTGAGTACGGAATCCGCCTCCTGCCGGAGCTGTTCGCACATCTGAACCCGATGCCATTCGAAGCCGCTGCGCAGATGGAGAAAGACCTTGCCGAAGATCTGCGGGACGAAGGCTACACCGTCGCCGGCGGTACTTAACTATTACTGCCCTCGTAATTATCCACCGTTGGCAAGCGTTCTGCTGAATCGTGATAAGTTGTCAGCAAGTGCCAACTAAGCGTTTTACTATTGCTGGCGGGGCCCACTGGTGGATGCTCGGGGTGGCCTTTTTGCTGCTCTTTCTGGTGGCGAAGTTCGTCAATCTCAGGCCTGCCGTAGATGAGAGTTTCTTCTTCTCGAGCAGTGATCCCGAGTATCAGCAGACGAAAAAGGTAGAGGAGCAGTTCCCTTCCAAGCCCGAGATAATCCTGACGGTGGCGTCGAACGATATCTCGTCACCGGCGTACTCAGAAAAGATCGGGAAGCTCACTCGGCGCGTGGCAGCGCTCGATGACGTTGATAGCGTCAAGAGCATCACGAGCGGCCCGAAGGGTATTGCCGATGCGCTGGCGAGCCCATTCTGGAGCCGGCTGCTGATCGAGCGGCACAAAAAATCGACAAACGTGATCGCATTCACGTCCGCGAAGGAGAGCGAAAAGCTGATCCGGCAGCTGGAGGGAATCATGCACGAGTTCGACTCGGACAACTTCCGGATCCACATCGCCGGGCCGCCCTATGTCGTGGAAATGATCCGACGCAGCCTGGCGCATGACTTTTGGTACTTCAGTCTCACAGCGGTCGTCCTCTTCGGGCTAACTATGGCAGTGATGTTCCGCTCAGCGCGGCTGTTCCTCGGCATGCTGACGACCTGTATCAGCGCCGTACTTTTAACCCTGCTGCTGCAATCGGCTTTCGGCACCAGGATCGGCATCCTGACGGTGAACCTCGGCACTATCGTGTTCGTGGTGACGTTGTCGCACCTCGTTTACATGACCTTCAACTGGCAGACGCTGGCGAACCGGGCACATCGAATGGACAAGGAATCGCCGGACCTCGCGCTGGCCGCGTTGCGCATGACTCTTCCGCCGTCGTTCTGGTCGATGATCTGCGCCTCGCTCGGCTTCGGCAGTCTCATTCTGGTGCAGGCGAAACCGCTGCGTGAGCTCGGGTTCGGCGGGGTACTCGGCAGTGTGGTCGCGTTCGTCTGCGCCTACACGATGTATCCGCCATTCCTGCGCTGGGCTGTGCCGCGCGAAAGCAAGATCGTGGAGCTGGAACCCCCTCGGAAGTTCTGGACGCGCCGGTTCGCCTGGACCGCGCTCGCGGTCATTGTAGCGACGGCCGGCCTCGCCTTTGGACTCACGCGAATAAATACCGATCCGAGCCTGCTCGATTATTTCAAACCGCACACTCCACTGCGAGACGGTTTGGAGTACGTGGATGGCAGCGGCGGCGCCAACCCGCTCACACTCGTGGTGAAAGCGAATGACGGCGCGGCGTTGGACACGCACGAGGCGTTCTCGCGGCTGAGGTCGCTACATTACGCCTTCGAAGCTGACAAGGACGTTGGCACTGTTCTTTCGCTGCCAACGCTCGTAGCCGAGGCAGATCGGACGCCCTTTGCCGAATTCCTTGGCACTCCAAAAATCGTCAGCAAGCTCGACGAGCCGAAGTACGCGCGCGTCGGCAAAAGCTTCATCAGCGACGACCGCTCTGAGGCGGTCTATCTCCTGCGCATGAAGGAGGAAGGGCGCAGCAAAATGCGCGTGCAGGTTGTGAATGACTTGCGCGGCATTGCCCAGAAGCATGGGTTCAAGGTGGTGCTCGTCGGCGGGATCTATTACCTGCAAGGCCGGCTGGCCCAGCTTGTCGCCTCCAGCCTGGTCACCGGTCTGTTCTGGTTGAACGGGCTTTTCGTTGTGATTGCGTGGATCGTCGCCCGATCAATTCGCGGCGCGGTGGCAATGATCGCCAGCCTTATGATAGTGCCGCTGGCGATGCTGGGCGGCATCGGCTGGCTGCATGTGCCTTTGGATGTGATCTCCGCTCCCGCGACCAACGTTTGCATCGGCATCGCCATAGATTCGATGATCCATCTCGTTTTCGGAGTACGCCGCGCTCAGCGCGATGGAGCGAAAGGATGGACCGCATGGATCGCCGCGCGCGAGGAACAATGGCGCGGGATCGTCTATTCCGACGTGATCATCGCGGCAGGGTTCGCCATCTTTGTCCTCTCGGATTTTCCACCGACGCAACGCTTTGGTTTAGTGGTACTCGCAGGTTGCGTTGTCGACATTCTGGCGAACCTCGTGGTACTGCCACTCCTCGGCGGCGCACAATTCAAGAGGAGCGCGGCGCCGGCCTGAGTAAGCCGCGACGCGATTCCGGCGATGAGCGGGAGTGCAAAGTCCCGGCTCAGCTCGCCTCGCTGACCTGCTTCACACGCGCGCGGTCACAGAAATTCCCAGCCTCCTTTTGCGAAGGCTGGGAAAGTTCCTGTGACGCGAATTGCCCGCTGTTTCGTTACGGCGTCGGACTCTCGGTCGGAGTTGCCGTCGGCGACGGGCTCGCCTCTTCCGTAGTCTTCTTGTGGTGACGGTGGTGACGATGCGTCGTTTTCTTCGTCTCTGCCCTATCCATCGCAGCGCCGGTTCCGGCGCCTACACCGGCTCCCACCGCAGCACCGGCAGGGCCGCCGACAATGGCGCCGGTGCCTGCGCCGACCAGCGCACCAGTCTTGGTGTTCGTACTACAGCCGGCGATCACCGCCAACCCCGCCAGCGCGGAAATCGTTAAGAGTAGTGATTTCTTCATGCCTTCAAATCGGAAGCGGTACCCTGTCTGCGTCCATTCGCGAACCGCCGCGCCCTAAAAAGAACCGGAACTGCGCTGTCATGCCTGCACGGTTATCAGGCTCGTGTTGAACATCTGCACGAAGCTTGCACCGTCGCCGCCGGTACTTAGGTCAACACCAAACCGTCATGCTCACACCCATGCTGTACTTAGGCTCTTACTCCTACTCCTGCTCCTGATCGCGCTCGCGCCGCCTGCTCGTACTCCTGCTCGCCCCCCTTCCCGACTTTACATCACCCACCTGCACGCGATGATCGCGCGTGCCAAACCAAAGCGGACCTGACTGGCGCATTCCGGCCGCATGGGTCGTACTTTGCGTCGTCTGGAGTTCCACCTGGCTCGCCATCAAAATCGGGTTGCGCGACCTGCCCCCGCTCTCATTTGTCGCGTGGCGTTTCGTCCTCGCCACCGCAGCACTGCTGGTGATATCCGTCGGTCGCGAGAAACTGCTGCCCTCGCGCTTCGCCGATTATGTCGTGTTGGGGTTCACGGGCGTGATCATGTTCGGCATCAACTACTCGTTGCTTTTCTGGGCCGAGCTGCACGTTTCGTCTGGCATCGCCGCTGTCATTCAGGCATCCATTCCCATCTTCGGAATGGTCTTCGCGCACTGGATGCTGCCGGAGGAACCGTTGCGCTGGCAACGGCTGGCCGGGGCACTCATCGCCATCGGGGGTGTGGCCGTCATCTGCGGCCGGCTGCTTTCGTTTAATGGCTGG
>JAFASN010000065.1 GCA_019244415.1 Verrucomicrobiota bacterium
GCATCGTTCCCACACGAGCTCGCAGCCGATCAGCTCGCGCGCGCAGGTGAGTGGATCGCGCTGAAAAAACGCCGCGCGAAGCATCTCCGGCACAGGCTTGTCCGCGCGCTTAATGTCAGCTCTTCGGCTGGTAGAAAAACGGCAGCGTCACCTGGCATGCTACCGGTTTTCCATTCCGGAACGCCGGAATGAATTTCGCTCCGGAAATATCGTCCATCGCGGCGTCGCCAAAGCCAAGCAGAGGAGGCGATTCGCTTTCGACTTTGGCACTTTGCACGTTGCCGGTGGCGTCGATCGATAACTGCACAACCACCGTGCCGCTCACTGGCACGGGTGACCCTGTGTCTGGATAATGGAATCCGGTGAAGTGCGAATCCCCGCCGATGCATGGCTGCGGATCGATGAAATCGTTTTCCGTTTTTAGTTCTTCCGTTTGCTGGTTGGCGAAAACGCGAAGCCGCGGTTTGCCCTCGATGGCCCGAAACTCGACTGTCCCATAACAGATGACTTCCACCGGCTGATGATTGCGTACGGCCGGCACCATCTTCGCATTGGTCAGCGCGCGCTGTACTTCCTGCTCGAGCAACTTCGAGTCCGGCGTGCCGCGGAAAGTACCGCTCCAGCGCAGCGCGCCGTCGCTTTTCACATCCATCCAGAACATGATGAGCGCGTCTTTTTGCCCTGCCGCCATGAGCGTTTTGGTGTCGATGCGGTTGATAATCGCGTCTGGTCCCTGACCGATTAACGCGGGGCGAAGATCCGGCAATTCCTGCGCGCGAGCCGGCAACGCAACCGCCGCGAAAACGGCAGCGACAAAGAAACAAAGGCGGCGCAACGCAGCGGGCTTCACCTCTAAGCTTACGCCACTCGGCCGCAACAATTCTTGAATTTTTTGCCGCTGCCGCAAGGGCACGGCTCGTTGCGGCCGACCTTCGGTACTTCGCGGCGCACCGGGGCCAGATCGAGCTTCACTTCGCCATCGCCATCAGCGTGACCGTTGCTGGTGATGGATGACGTGACAGGCTGCCGTTGCCGGCCAGGCTGCGGGCCATCTACGCCGGGCGCGGTTTCGCGGACGAGAAATTGCGGCAGAGTCGCGAGGAAGTTCTCGAAAGCCTGCAAGTTCGATGTGCTGCGGAAAAGGTTGTGCAGTACTTCGTTTTTTATGTTCGCCATCAGCTCGACGAACATGTCGTAAGCTTCCGCTTTGTATTCCACGAGTGGATCTTTCTGCGCGTAGGCACGCAGGTAAACGCCTTCACGCAGGGCATCCATGGCATAGAGATGCTCCTGCCACAGCCGGTCCACCGCGTTCAACATGACGTAACGCTCCAGGCTTTTCACCGCCGTCGGCTCTTCGTGCGACGATTTTCGCTGGTACGCGTCCTTGATTTTCTCCACTAAAAATTTCGTGTTTTCTTCGGCACTGCGCGTTTCGAACTCCGCGCGTTCCTTGTTCAAGCCGAGCGGGAACGTGGTGTTTACCCATTGCAGCAGGCCGGCGTAGTTAGGCTCATCGCTCGGCTTCCCGGTGCCGAGGTATTCCTGTACTTTCGCCGGCACCGCTTCATCGATGACTTCGAAAATGAGCGCGCGCGGATCTTCGCTGTCGATAACTTCGTTGCGATAGCCGTACACGACCTCGCGCTGGTTATTCATTACGTCATCCATGTCGAGCGTGCGCTTGCGCATCATGTAATTGCGCTGCTCGACGCGTTTCTGCGCCGTCTCGACGGATTTATTCAGCCAGCGATGCTCCAGCTCCTGGCCTTCCTCGAGCCCGAAACGCTCCATGATTTTCGTCATGCGATCGGCGGCGCCGAAGTTGCGCATCAAATCGTCTTCGAACGAAACGTAAAAGCGTGACGCACCTGGATCACCCTGGCGCGCGCAACGGCCTCGCAGCTGCCGATCGATGCGGCGTGATTCGTGCCGCTCAGTACCGATCACCATCAGCCCACCTTTGTCTGGAACGCCCGCGCCGAGCTTAATGTCGGTGCCGCGCCCGGCCATGTTGGTGGAGATCGTGACCGTTCCAGCCTGCCCGGCGCGCGCCACGATCTCCGCTTCCTGCATGTGGTATTTCGCGTTCAGCACATTGTGCGGAATCTTTTCCCGCTTGAGCATGCGCGAGAGTAACTCGCTCGCTTCCACGCTCACGGTGCCAACCAGGACCGGTTGTTCTTTGCCGTGCCGTTCTTTGATCTCGGTGATGACGGCGTTGTACTTTTCGCGCCGGGTTTTGTAGATGCGATCGTTAGCGTCTTTTCGCTGTACCGGCCGGTTTGTGGGGATGACGGTGACATCAAGTTTGTAGATGTCGTGGAACTCGTTTGCCTCAGTTTCAGCGGTGCCGGTCATACCGGCGAGCTTTTGATAAAGCCGGAAATAATTCTGAATGGTGATGGTCGCGAGAGTTTGCGTTTCACGGTCGATCTGCACGCCTTCCTTCGCTTCCACAGCCTGGTGCAAACCGTCACTCCAGCGGCGGCCGGGCATTTTGCGCCCGGTAAATTCGTCCACGATGACGACCTTGTTCTCCTCGACCACGTACTGCACGTCTTTTTCGAAGAGGCAGTAGGCGCGCAACAGTTGCGAGATATTGTGGATGCGCTCGGCTTGCACGTCGCAAAACTGTTGTTTCTCCGCCTTCAGTTTGTCCCGCTGCTCGTCAGCCAGTGTGCGGTTTAAGTCGATTTCGGTGAACTCGCTGATCAAATCCGGCAGCACGAACGCGTTCGGATCGTCCGGGTTCATGAAGGTGCGACCCTGCTCGGAGAGATCCGCTTCGTTCGATTTCTCGTCGATGGTGAAGAACATTTCCTCCTTCAGGGCGAAGAGTTCTTCCTTGCGCGTGTCCGCGTAAAACGAGAGCTCGGCCTTGTCGATGGCCTTACGCTTTTCCGGATCCTCCATCATTCGCAGGAGCTGCTTGTTGCGCGGCTGGCCAAGCTTCACCTTGAACATCATAAGGCCGCCTTGCTCGGCATCGCCCTTCTCGAACGCCTCCTTCGCTTCGCTGGCGAGGCGATTGCAAAGCATGTTCTGCTTCCGCACCAACTGCTCGATCAGCGGCTTCCATTTGTCGTACTGGTGAGTGGAAACTGTCGCCGGCCCGCTGATGATGAGCGGAGTACGCGCTTCATCGATCAGAATGGAGTCAACCTCATCAACGATGGCGTAATTGTAACCGCGCTGTACTTGCTGCTCGCGCGTGGTGGCCATGCCATTGTCGCGCAGATAATCGAAGCCGAACTCCGAGTTCGTTCCGTAAGTGATGTCGCACGCGTATTGCTCGCGTCGCTCGTTTGGCTCTTGGTCATGTTGAATGCAGCCGACCGTGAGCCCCAGGAAAGCGTAAAGCTGGCTCATCCATTCCGCGTCGCGGCGAGCCAGATAATCGTTCACCGTGACCAGGTGCGCGCCGCGCCCGGTAAGCGCGTTTAAAAACAGCGGCAACGTTGCCACCAGTGTCTTGCCTTCGCCGGTCGCCATTTCCGCGATCTTGCCGCGATGCAGCACGATGCCTCCGATGAGCTGCACATCGAAGTGCACCATGTCCCACGTCATCGGTTGATCGCAGACGGTAAAACTGTGCTGGCGTTCCTTAAGCCGCCGCGCAGCGTTTTTCACCACCGCAAACGCTTCGGGCAAAATCTCATCGAGCCGCTGCCATTGCTGCTCGACCGAGTCGAGCTTTGCCAGCTCCTCTTTCCACTGCACCGTTTTCGCGCGCAGCTCATCATCGGAGAGCGACTTAAACTGCTCGTCCAGCTCGTTAATCTGGCGCACGATCGGCGCCATCCGCCTAACCTCGCGCTGGTTTTTCGAGCCGAGAATTTTCTTTAAAACCCAATTGACCATTGCCGTGGTGTACTGAGCGGGAACAGTCGTTTCCGCAGGGGTAAATCGCAAATGGAACTTGCGAGCACGAGCACTATTAGGAGTACGAGCACGCGCCGAATCGGCAGTCTGAAATCGAAAATGGAGCAGCGGAGGGGGTGGGATTCGAACCCACGAGGGCTTGCGCCCTGCCGGTTTTCAAGACCGGAGCCATCAACCACTCGACCACCCCTCCGATGTGCTCGGCACATTGTGTCACCGCGTTACCCCAGGGCAACTTACTTCAGCTTTTCTCGTGCTCTCGCTGGTAATCGCTCGAAATTGCCCAAACTCGCCGAGCACGAGTACGAGTTATTCTGCTGGACAGTGTCACACGTTCGTTTGAACGTATGTCATGCCTGCCGCCCAGAAAAAGTTCAGGTCAGCCGCGCAGACCTACGCCGGTTACATCGCAGCTGAGGGTTATGATATTCCCCTAACCCGCGGCGCGTCTGGTAACCCAGCGAACCGTTTCGAGGCTCTGCACGTTCAGCTCGATCCGGTTGAGCCGGCTGACGCGGAAGAGCGGCCGCCGTTAAAGACACAGTTCTTTCGCGATTTTACTAAAACGATCCTGGCGAAAAATAACAGTCCGGACGTTTGCTTTGATCGGAGCGTGAATCCGTACCGCGGGTGCGAGCACGGCTGCGCCTACTGTTTCGCGCGCCCGACGCACGAGTACCTCGGTTTTTCGGCGGGACTCGACTTCGAAACTAAGATCATGGTGAAAGAGAACGCGCCCGAGCTACTCGAGGCCGAGCTTTCCGCGCCGAATTGGAAGCCGCAGATCGTCGCGATGAGCGGCGTAACCGATCCGTATCAGCCGATCGAGCGCAAGCTCCAGATCACGCGGCGCTGTCTGCAAGTACTGGCGAAATTTCGCAATCCCGTCGCTATTATCACCAAGAACGCGCTGGTCACGCGCGACATCGATGTACTGGGCGAGCTTGCCGCGCACAATGCCGTCGCGGTGAACATTTCCGTCACTTCACTCGATCGCAAACTTCAGCGTACGCTTGAGCCGCGTACTTCGCCCCCGCAGGCACGGCTCGATGCCGTTGCGAAATTGCGCGCGGCCGGCATCCCCGTTGGTGTAATGGTCGCGCCGATTATTCCCGGGATTAACGACCACGAAGTACCAGCGATTCTGCGGGCGTGCGGCGAAGCCGGCGCGCAAAGTGCCGGATATGTGATCCTGCGTTTGCCGTGGTCGGTCGCGCCGATTTTCGAGCGCTGGCTCGACGAACATTTTCCTGACCGCAAGGAGAAGGTACTGGGGCGCGTGCGCCACATGCGCGGCGATGGCGATAAGCTTTACGATTCGCGCTGGAAAGTACGGCAAACAGGCGAGGGGATTTTCGCCAGCCAAATTGAGATGTTGTTCGAAGTGGCGAAACGTCGCGCTGGTATCACGGGTCGGGCAGAGCTTTCAACGGCGGCATTCCGGCGAGCGAATGAGCAGCTAAGCCTGCTCTGAGTACGCTCAGCCTGGAGCCGTCGCGGCGCGGCTCTCATCTCACTAAGTCCGCCAAGATCTCACGCATGTGGCGAATGGGCGTGGAATAGTGGCCCGCGTTTGGAACGATGTGCAGCTCGCAGTCTGGAATTTGCGCCGCTGTCGCTTTTGCCAGCGCGGCGGAGAAGCTTCGGTCGCGCTCGCCATGCCATAAGCGCACCGGCACGCGCAGCTCGCGCAGGGAAAAGCCCCACGGCTGCGCGTAAATCTGAGCATCGGCGAGCACGCCGTCGGCTGATGTTTTCCAGGCACGCCGCTGGCTTTCAAAGCACGCCGCGAAAGCACGCTCGTCGCGGAGCGAATCAGCATCGCAGGCTTGCAGTAGATTCAACAGCAAGGCGCGGCTGCGACGCGGCGGGCGGAGCGAAAGAAATGGCTGCGCCGCCCGGAAACCCCAGCGCGAAATCTGCGGCGGCAACGTTGCGTGCGCGCGCAGCAGCCAGCGATACAGCGCCAGCAATCCGCTGTGATCATCGAGCTCCGCGATATGCGGCGCGCCGCTTGCCACGGCAATGGCATGCACGCGCTCCGGCATTCTCCATGCCGCTGCATACGCATAGGGAGCGCCCCCGGAAATCGCCAGCATGTGAAACTTCCGCAAGTGCAGAAAATCCGCCAGCTCAGCCAAAAGCAGCGGCCAATCGAGCAACTTGCGATTCGGCACGAACGTCGAGCCGTAGATTCCCGGTCGATCCGGCGAAATGATGCGCACACGCAGCTCACGCGCGACATCGTCCGTCAGCTCGGCCATCGTGCGCGAGCTCGGCCAGCCGTGGCAAAAAATGACCGGCTGGCCGTTCTTGTCGCCGTACTCACTCACTGCGACCCGATCGCCATTCGCCCTCGTAAAGACCTGTTCCGCCGCCGTCATACCGCAAATCTTACGGGAACCCTTGATCACGTCATCCTCGGCCAAGCCGAGGCATCGCCGAGTTGTCTGGCGCAACGGCGAAGGCAACGCGTGCAAACCCGCCGCGCCATGCGATTCATCTTTATGAACGAGAAATCACAGCCCGGTTTCGGGAAAATCTCTGTGCACGGTGATGGCATGGGCGCGCCTACACCAGAATTGATCGAGCGGCGCGCCCGCGAGATTGCGCTGATCGACGAACGCGATCCGGACAAATTTACTGATGCGGACTGGGAACAGGCCCGGCGCGAATTGGTCGGCGTGGCGACTGATGCCGCGCCGGAAGACGTGCCGGAGGCGACGGATGTGGAAGAGGAACACGAGATCGTGCCGGCGAGTACCGGCCATCGCGCGCCGCGCGCAGGATTCGAGGATGATGAGAGCGTGGGCGAGCAGCTGGTCACCGGCGGAATCGAGGAAGCAACGCACGATCAAATGGTCGAGGCGCGGCACGAAGAACTGGAACAGGAAGGCGGCACGTAATGGAAACAGCCGTCGCCAATCCGCACGGCGCGGCGGAAACATCATCGCGGAGCGAGCAACTGCGGGTGCGCTATCGCGATGTGCGCGATTTCACGAGGCTGCTCACCCGCGATCTCGAGCCGGAAGATTGCGTCGTGCAATCGATGCCGGACGTAAGCCCGACGAAATGGCATCTGGCGCACACCACCTGGTTTTTCGAGACGTTCGTGCTCAGGAAATTTCTCCCTGCTTATGTGCCCGCGATTCCTGAGTACGGGTTCCTGTTTAATTCCTACTACAACGCCGCCGGCACGATGCACCGACGCGACCTGCGGGGCCTCATCTCGCGTCCCACCGTTGCGGAATCGTTGCGCTATCGCGAGAACATCGACCGCGCGATTGAGGATCTCGTTAGCTCGGCTTCAGAGGAAGCGCTCGATGAACTCGAGCCGCTGATAGCGCTCGGATTGAATCACGAGCAGCAACATCAGGAACTTCTGCTGACTGACATTAAACACGTACTCGCGCAGAACCCGTTGCACCCTGTTTTTCGAGCAGCGCAAGTTTGCAGCTTGCGCGATTCTGGAGCAGGCAAGTTACAAACTTGCTCCACGATGCACTTCGTCGAGTTCACCGAAACAATGGCAACAATCGGCCATGACGGTTGCGGCTTTGCTTACGACAACGAAGGCCCGCAGCATCGCGTTCTGATTCCGCCGTTTGCCCTTGGGTCGCGTCTCGTTAGCTGCGGTGAGTACATCGAGTTTATCGAGGACGGCGGATATCAGCGGCCGGAATTGTGGCTCTCCCTCGGCTGGACGACGGTGAACGAACAACGTTGGGAAGCGCCGCTGTATTGGGAGAAACACGATGGGGAATGGTGGCATTTCACACTTTCCGGTTTTCGCCGCGTCGAGCCTGACGAGCCGGTCACGCATGTGAGCTACTTCGAAGCCGACGCGTTTGCTAACTGGAGCGGCGCGCGTTTGCCCACCGAATTCGAGTGGGAGCACACGGCGCAGAATCAACCGATTCGAGGTAACTTCGTGGAATCGGAACGTTTCCATCCTGCGCCGGGCACGGTCATCCCGAGCGAAGCCGACGGATTCCGCGGCGCAACCTTGAAGCCAGGTCCGCGGGATTCCTCGACTTCGCTGCGCTCCGCTCGGAATGACGTGCTGCAAATGTTCGGTGATTGTTGGGAATGGACGCGTAGCTCGTACTCGCCTTACCCCGGCTACCGCGCGGAGCCGGGCGCGCTCGGCGAGTACAACGGCAAGTTCATGTGCAACCAGTATGTGCTGCGCGGCGGCTCCTGCGCCACGTCGCAGTCGCACATCCGCGCGACCTACCGCAATTTCTTCCAGCCGGAGAAACGCTGGCAGTTCACCGGCATCCGGCTCGCGCGCGACGGCGCATGAGCGATCAGAAAATTCCGGTACTCGATCTCGCGCCCGCTACGGAAGATTTTCGCGCGCAAGTCATCGCCGGCCTGTCGCGTGATCCGAAAACGCTGCCGTGCAAATTTTTCTACGACGAAACCGGTTCGGCGCTTTTTGGCAAAATTTGCGAGCTGCCGGAGTACTACATTACGCGCACCGAGTTGAAAATGTTGCACGAGCGCGGCGTTGAAATTGCCGCGGCGCTCGGGCCGCGCATCGAATTAATCGGGCTCGGCACGGGCGCGGGAACGAAGACACGCATTCTCCTCCAGCACCTCGACTCGCCCATCGCCTATGTGCCCGTCGATATCTCGAAAGAGCAACTGACGCAATCGACAGCGGAATTCAGCCGGCTTTTTCCCGCACTCGAAATTTTGCCAGTGAGCGCGGATTACCTGAACGCTTTCGAATTGCCACGGCCGATCCGCCGCGCCGCGCGACGAGTGGTGTACTTTCCCGGTTCAACCATTGGAAACCTCGAGCCGCGGAACGCGCGCGAGTTCCTGCGCAAAATCGCGGAGCTCGCCGGCGCCCATGGAGCGCTGTTGATGGGCGTCGATCTGAAGAAATCGAAAGCGGTACTCGAGCGCGCTTACAACGATAACGCGGGGATAACGGCGCAATTTAATCTCAACCTGCTGGCGCGCGCCAACCGCGAGCTGGGCGCGGATTTCGACGTTTCCCGCTGGCGCCACCACGCCTGCTACAATGAGCGTGATGGACGCATCGAAATGCATCTCGTTAGCTCATCGCGGCAAAAAGTACACCTGAGTGAACGCTCGTTCACTGTCGAGCCTGGCGAACATATCGTCACCGAGTTTTCCTACAAATATTCGCCTGACGAACTGACCGCGATGGGAAAACAAGCTGGTTTGTGCTTCGAGCAACTGTGGAGTGATGACGAGCAGCTGTTCGGTTTGTTCCTCTTTCGTGTAGAAGATCGAGCGTGAGCGCGCTCGTCGAGCTCCGCGGCGTCAGCAAACTATTCGGAAACGAGCGCGCCGTTTCCGGCCTCAGTTTGCCCGTAGAACGCGACCGCGTCACCGTACTCATCGGACCGAGCGGCTGCGGCAAATCCACCGTACTGCGGATAATCGTAGGACTGGAGAAAGCCGACCGCGGCGAGATTCTCTACAACGCGCAGCCAATCACCGCCGCGAGCTTGCGTACTGTGCGTCAGCGCATCGGCTACGTCATCCAGGATGGCGGCTTATTCCCGCATCTCACCGCGCGCGAAAACTTGAGTCTGCAGTCAGCGCTCCTCGCGAAACCGCGCAGTCAAATCAGCCAGCGAATCGATGAGTTATGCGAGCTTACCCGGTTGCCGAAGAACGCGCTTGCCCGTTATCCGCTCGAGCTTTCCGGAGGGCAGCGTCAGCGCGTCAGCCTGATGCGCGCACTGATGCTTTCGCCCGAACTGTTGCTGCTCGATGAGCCGTTCGCCGCCCTTGATCCACTCGTGCGGTCCACTCTGCAAAGCGAGTTAAAATCGATCGCGCGTCAGTTGCACCAGACCGCAATTTTCGTGACGCACGACCTGGCGGAAGCAGCGCGAATCGGCGACACCATCGTGCTGATGAAGGAAGGTCGAATCGAACAAGCCGGCACTTTCCGCGATCTGAGCGAAATGCCGGCGACGAAATTCGTGACCGAGTTCATCAACGCGCAGCGGAGCACGCTGCTGACATGAAATTATTTCCGCGCAGCGTTCGCAGAGGAATTCGTGTTCTTCTTTTCTCAGCGATCTCAGCGTGCCCTGCGGTGAATTCTCTTCACGCAGCGAATCCGATCGTTGTGGGCTCGAAGAAGTTCACGGAATCTTACGTGCTGGCGGAGATCGCGAAACGCGCGCTCGAGAATGCCGGTGTCAAAGCTGAACACCGCCAGGGCATGGGCGGGACGATCATTCTCTGGCAGGCGTTGCGCGGCGGCGGCATCGACGTTTACCCTGAGTACACGGGCACGATCACCGAAGAAATCCTGAAAAAACCCGGCGCTTCCACAGACGAGATTCGACGTTCGCTCGACACGCAGGGAATCGGGATGACGCCTGATCTCGGCTTTAACAACACCTACGCGCTGGTGATGCGGCGCGATATCGCGGCGAAACTCGGGATCAAAACGATCAGTGATTTGCGTGCGCATCCGGAGCTGAAGTTTGGACTCACGCATGAGTTTCTCGACCGGCGTGATGGCTGGCGCCCGCTGAGTACGCGGTATGGCTTGAAGAACACGCGCGTACTCGGCATCGAGCATTCGCTTGGTTACGCCTCGCTGGCGAACGGCGACATCGATGTGAAAGATGCGTATTCCACCGACGCGAAGATCGCGCAGTACAATCTCGTGACCTTGCGCGACGACTGGCTCTTTTTTCCGCAGTACAAAGCCGTCTTGCTTTTCCGTAAAAGTTTACCGCAGCGCGCGATCAAAGCGTTGAACCAGCTCGCCGGTACAATCAGCGAAGCGCGCATGATTCAGCTCAACGCCGAGGCGGAACACACCAAAGATTATGCGCGCGCGGCGCAGCTTTACTTCGGCGGGCACGAGAGCAGTGGCGGCGAAACATTCCCGCATAAACTCTGGCGCTGGACCTCGCGTCATCTCGAGCTCACAGGAATTTCGCTGGCTCTGGCTGTACTCATCGGCGTGCCGCTCGGAATCCTGGCAAGCCGCGGCGGCGCGCTCGGTCACGTGATTCTCGGCGGGAGTGGCGCGATACAAACCATTCCCTCACTCGCGCTGCTGGCGTTGCTTGTGCCGGTGCCGTTTTTTGGAATCAGCGCGCGCACAGCCATCGCGGCGCTGTTTCTTTACAGTTTGCTGCCGATCGTGCGGAACACTGCCAGCGGTTTGCAGGACATCCCGCGGCCGTTGCGTGAGTCCGCCGTCGTACTTGGGCTAACGAGTCGTCAACGTTTGCAGAAAATTTATCTGCCGCTCGCTTCCCGTTCGATTCTCGCCGGAATCAAAACGAGCGCGGTCATCAATATCGGGACGGCCACGCTGGCTGCGTTGATCGGCGCCGGCGGACTGGGCGAGCCGATCATCAGCGGCCTTAATTTGAACGATCACGCGACCATTCTGGAGGGGGCGATTCCGGCCGCGCTCCTCGCGCTGCTGGTGCAGGCGCTCTTCGATTTTCTCGACCGTGTACTTATCCCGCGCGGGCTGCGATTACGCCGTCAATGACGCCATCTCATCGGCGCTCACTTTCAGCTTCGCCGCCGCGACATTTTCCTCGAGGTGAGCAATGGATGATGTGCCCGGAATCGGCAGCATCACCGGCGATCTTTGCAGCAGCCACGCGATCGCGACCTGGTAAACACTCACGCCATGCCGTTTTGCGATCTGCTCGATCGCGGAGTCGTTATGCAGGCCGCCTTTGCCACCAACGGGCGACCACGGCATGAATGCCAGCTTCTCCGTTTCGCAGTACTTGAGCGTCTTGTCCCATTCCCGATCGGCGGCGTTGTAACGATTCTGCGCCGTCACGATTGGCACGATCTTGCCCGCGCGCTCGATTTGCTCCGGCGAGACTTCGGATAAACCGAGGTGCCGGATTTTTCCCGCATCCTGCATTTCCTTCAGCGCCCCGAGCGATTCTTCGGCAGGCACGTGCGGGTCAATGCGGTGCAGTTGATACAAATCGATACGGTCGAGCTTCAGCCGCTTGAGGCTGCCATCGACGCACTTCTTCAGGTACTCAGGCCGGCCATTGGGCACCCATTGCCCAGGTCCGGGCCGTGTCAGGCCGCCTTTTGTCGCGATCACCAAACCGGGCGGGTACGGATGCAACGCCTGCGCGATCAACAGCTCACTGACTTCTGGCCCGTAGGAATCAGCGGTATCAATCAGGTTTACGCCGAGCGCGACGGCGCGGCGCAACACCTTGAGCGCATTCTCGCGATCGGCTGGCCAACCCCAGATGCCATCGCCAGTGATGCGCATGGCGCCGAAACCCAGGCGATTGACGGTGAGATCGCCGCCGATTTTGAAAGTACCGCTCTCCGCCGCGAGGGACGTCTGCGCTGCCTGGGCGCTCGATCTCACGCCGACTGCCGCGAGACCAATCCCGCCGGCCAGAGTCGTGCGAATAAATCTCCGGCGCGTAACTTCACTTGTAGTAAGAATTGCATCCACACCGAGCAGCGTAGAACCGCGAAAACTTGTGTCAATCAGAGGCGGAATGCGCCGGCTAGGATACCGCTGCTTCCGTCACCCGGCCGATCGCATTGAGTACCTGGTCGATATCGACCGGTTTCACCAGTGATTCGGCGAATCCTGCTCGCCGGTACTCCTCGCGGTCCCTGGCCGTGCCGAAACCGGAGATGGCGATGCCGGGAATACCGCGTGCGCTCAATTGCCGCATGAGATCGCGACCGTCGCCGTCGGGCAGTCCGATGTCCGACAAAAGGAGGTCGCCCGGGCGCGAGCACTGAATTGCTTCGGAAATGGTGCTGGTCTCGGCAACATCGAAACCGCGCGCGCGCAAAATTCTGGCGAAAGTGCGCAGCGTATCCAGGTGGTCTTCGACCAGGAGCAGCCGCCCCGGCCGCGTGTACTTTTTCGGCAGCGGCGGCGATTCGGGTTCCGGCGCGGGTAGTTCGAGCTTGTCGAGCAAATCGCTCACGAGACGCGCTTCGCGATGAATGTTCCGTCGAAGTACTTCGATGCAATCTCGCGCCGCGGGGCAATCCAAGGAGGCTAATTGTTGCTCAAGCTCCGTGAGAGTGGCCAGCAGCGGCGCCAGCGGGGTGCGGAGTTCGTGACTGACGCTGGCCAGTAATTTGTTTTTGGCATCGGCCTGCGCTTCGGCACGAAGCAGTTCGTTAGTGAGAGCAAGCCATTGCGCCCGAGTGGGAATTTCCAGGATGCGAGGAACGAGCGCGCGCAAAAGCAGCAGTGTCGCGACGGAAAGCAGGGCGGCGGCCACGCGGGTAAGTACAAGTGACCAGATCACGAGCGGACCGGTAAACCAAATAGTGAGCAGCCCGATAAAGGCGCTCAAGCCGCAGAGGAAGAGAAATCCGGCGATGCAATGCACGATCCAGCCGAACGGCACATCCGGTCTTTGCCTGATGATCCGGAAGAGCGAAAAGGGCAGCACACAGAACGCCACGGCGATGCTCACGCTGGCTGCGAGGCTGAGCCAGGTGAGGAACTGAGGCGGTGTGTAGGCGCGGGAACGTTGCAGCAAACTCGAGAACATCTGTTCTCCGAAAAGCCAGAAGCCGAAAACGATGAGGAAAAACGCCAGGAAAAAACCGCCGTAAAGATAGAGCACGCGCCGGGGCACGAGTCGCTGCTCAGCTCCTTTTGTGCGTGATTTCACGGTCAAAAACATTGTCGTTGCCGAAAGGCGGCCCTGTTCGTAACCCTTTGCCTTCCCGCGTGATGGCGACAGTTTTGGAGCAAGATCGCTGCCGATTGGCCGACAAATTATGGCCTCTGCCGCAACGGCACGGTTTCGGCGGATTCGCCGCTGAGGCGGATCGCGATATGCTGCCACATGGCAATTGTTTCCATAAACCCCGCGACGGGTGAAACGAGCAAACTCATCGAGCCGCACGATCCGGCCGAGATCGAGCAGGCCCTCGCCGGCGCCAGTGCTGCGTTTGACAAACATCGGGTAACGCCGTTTGCCGAGCGCGCGGCGAAGTTGCGCAGTACGGCCGAGATTCTTGAGCAAACGCGCCATTCGCTCGCCAGCATTATCACGACGGAAATGGGCAAGCTGTTGCGCGACGCCGTTTCAGAAATCGACAAATGCGCGCGCTGCTGCCGTTTTTATGCGGAGAACGGCGAGGATTATTTGCGCGAGCAAGCGGTGCCCTCAGACGCGCGCCGCAGTGTGATTCGGTATCAGCCGCTCGGCATCGTACTCGCGATTATGCCGTGGAATTTTCCCTTCTGGCAGGTGTTTCGCTTTGCTGTCCCAGCGTTGATGGCTGGCAACGTGGGCCTGCTGAAACACGCATCGAATGTGCCGCAGTGTGCGCTCGCCATTGCGCGAATTTTCCGCGATGCCGGATTCGACGAAGGCGTTTTCCAAGCGTTGCTGGTCGAGAATGATGCCGTTGAAAACGTGATCAAAGATGCGCGCGTGAGAGCGGTGACACTTACCGGAAGCGATCGCGCCGGCAGCGCAGTGGCGGCCAATGCCGGACGGGAGCTGAAGAAATGCGTTCTCGAGCTGGGTGGAAGCGATCCCTTCATTGTCACCGCAAGCGCCGACCTCGAGGCCGCCGTTTGCACCGGCGTGAAAGCGCGCATGGTGAACAGCGGACAATCCTGCATCGCGGCCAAGCGTTTCCTGATTTTCGGCGAAGTTTACGATGAATTCGTGCGGCGTTTTGTCGCCGAGATGCAAAACCTCAGGATCGGTGATCCGCTCGATGAGAAAACACAGGTGGCGCCTCTCGCTTCGGAGCCCATCCTGCGCGGCGTGGAGGAGCAGGTGCGGAAATCCGTCCAAGCGGGTGCGCGAATTCTGTGCGGCGGTAAACGCGCTGGTCGTCGCGGCTTCTACTTTGAGCCGACGGTACTCGCCGATGTTCCGAAGAGCGCCCCGGCGTACTCCGAAGAGGTGTTCGGGCCGGTCGCGTCGATGTTTCGCGTGCGCGATCTCGCGGAAGCTGCGGCATTAGCTAACGACTCGCAGTTTGGGCTCGGCGCAAGTGTCTGGAGCAGGAACGAAGATGAGCAGGAATTTTTTGCGCGCGAGCTCGACACCGGCATGGTGTTCATCAATGCCATGGTCGCGTCTGATCCGCGGCTGCCGTTCGGTGGCGTGAAGCGTTCCGGTTATGGACGGGAGCTTGGCGCCGAGGGAATTCGCGAGTTCACCAATGTGAAAACGGTGTATCTCGCGTGAGAGGAAGGTTAAGTGCTCGTCCCAGGATGAGTACAAGCGCCCAATTACTTACTCGGTTGCGAACCCATCTTCCTTGTTCTTGAACAGAACGTTGAAGGTCGTGAGCGAGCCGTAACAGCGGGTGATGTATTGCTGAAGCTCGACCTTGTCCGCTTCGCTCAGCTTCTCGCTCGCGTTCACCTTTTGCTCGAGCACGCGGAGGTTGTTACGGATCATCACGATCTTGTGAAAGAAGGTGTCGAGCGGCACCTCTTTCGCCTGGAGGGAAGTATCGGCCGGTTTCAACATCAGCGTGCCGCGTTCCCAACGCCGCGCAATGCCCTCCGCCACGGCGTCACGTTTCTCCAAACCGAGCGCCTCGACCACGGTATGCGCGATTTCACGGATGAGATTGTTCAGCGGCATTTGCAGCTCACTCATGTGGGCGGACGGCTCGGCGGGAGAAAGATCGCTCGATGCGGGCGCGACTGTCCGCGGAGCATCATCAAACGAAATATCCGCCGTGTACTCAGTTAGCGCCTTGATAATGCCAACGCCATACCGCGGATGGCGCACTTTCATTCCGACGTGCAAACTCTCGATCGGTAAGGACATTCCGTAGCCTGCGGCAGCCAAATGGACATGCAAGGCCCGAACGCTGAGTACGGTACTCAGCCGCGGCAGTTCTCGCTACGCTCGCTCGCCAACCAGGAATGGTTGGCCTACAGAAAACGCGATACCTGTAGGGCAACGATTCCTCGTTGACGAGCCGGTAACCTTCCTCGCCAACCAGGAATGGTTCGCCTATAGAAAACGCGACATCTGCAGGGCAACGATTCCTCGTTGCCGAACCAGTAACCGCCGTACTTACTGAGCCGACTGAGTACGCCAGGCGAGATTGCGAGGTGAGGAGTGGGGATTCGCAAAAATTCGAATGCGTACGGCATGGGGCGCGCTAGCAGTTGGCCGTGGAAGATTTCACCGCAGGCACAATCAGCAGCCAGTCCGCTCAGCGCCAGAGTACGCTCGGCGGGAAATGGGATGCGCGGGTCCACGAACTCGTGCAGGAATTTGGCGGAGGCTGCGCGCCGGAGCTGATCGAGGAAATGATCGTGACGGCGCTGAAAATGGCGCGCGATGACATGGGCGTGGCTGACCTGAAGCTGCTCTCGCGCTCGATGAAAGAAATGCGTTATGCCGCGCGCGTTTTCAGCAACTACGGCGCCTTTCGCAAGGTCACGGTGTTCGGTTCCGCCCGCGTGGCGCTGGATTCACCTGAAGCGCAGGTGGCGGAAGAGTTCGCGCGGCAAATGGTGGAGCGAGAATTCATGATCATCACCGGCGGCGGCGATGGCATCATGGGCGCGGCGCAACGCGGCGCCGGGCGGGCAATGAGTTTCGGTCTGAACATTCGGCTGCCCTTCGAGCAGCACGCAAACGAAACAATCGAAGGCGACAAGAAGCTGATCAACTTCAACTACTTCTTCACTCGCAAACTCAATTTCGTAAAAGACGCACACGCCTTCGCCGTGTTCCCGGGCGGTTTCGGCACACTCGATGAATCGTTCGAGGTCCTCACGCTGATGCAAACGGGCAAGGCGCGGATCATCCCGGTGGTGCTGCTGGATAAACCCGACGGCAATTACTGGGAAACGCTGATGGGGTTTATCACCGATCGACTCTTCAAAAGCGGCTTCGTTTCGCCGGAAGATTTCGCGTTCTTCAAGATCATGCACGCCGTGGAAGACGCTGTGGATGAGATCACAGGCTTTTACCGTGTTTACCAGTCGGCACGCTGGGTCGGCGAGCAACTGGTGGTGCGAATCGCGCGTCCGCTGAGTGAAGCAGCGCTGACCCGCCTGGATAACGACTTCGCCGACGTACTGCGCCGTGGGCAAATCGTGCAGCGGAATGCTTTGCCGCAGGAGAAAAATCAACCAGAGATCTGGGACTTGCCACGGCTCGTTTTCACCCCGAACCGGCGCAGCTTCGGCCGGCTGCGGGAGTTTATCGATGAGGTGAACGAACTCGGTTCGTCAGAGCAGTAGCGAGCACGACCCGTTAGCTCGCGGCAGGTAAAATCGGTGCGCGTTCACCGCGTCCAGAGGCAACTTCCTCGTCAACGCGCAGTTTGCCCTGCATCATTTTATCGAAGGAAAATTCGGCGCGGGCGAGTTGCGACCCATTGTCGGCACAACGTCGCGCCAGCGTGCGATCGTTCAGCATTTCCAAAATGCCGCGCGCAAGGTCGGTCGCGTTTCCGGGTTCAACGATCAGTCCGTGCTCACGATCGCGGATCACTTCATCCACATCACCGACGCGCGTAGCGACCAGCGGCCGTCCACACGCCAGCGCCTCGCGCAGGACAATCGGCGATGCCTCGGTATGAAGCGACGCGATTGCGACAACATCCGCGCCCGCCATGATCTCGGGAATATCCCACCGGTACCCGAGCATGTGTACTCGCTCGGCCAGACCGGCGCGCGCGATCGCCTCCCGAACGCGTGCCCCTTTCTTGCGCAGGCCGGTTCCTTCTCCCACGAGGACGAAGTGCGCGTCTGGGCGTTCCCGTAAAACGAGGGCCGCGGCCTCTACCAGCAGAACTTGGCCTTTGTCCGGCCGGATCATTCCCACGTTCACGATGATCTCGCTGGACGCAGGAATCCCAAGCTCCTCGCGCAACTTTGCCGGTTGGACATCTGGACGAAACCGCGCCAGATCGACGGCCGATCCGACTACCTCGATCTTCGCCGGCGCGATACCGTTGTCGGCGATAAGTTGGCGTTTAATTACCGGTGCATCCACCAGAATGCGCGAGCAGCCATGCCGGTAAACGAAAGCGCGCCGCCCGCGCAGTGGATCAGTAATGCAGCGTACGCGCGTGACCGGATAACACAGCCAGAAGAGCGGCAAGGTCAGCCAATGCGCCTTCGAGCTGAATGTCTTGACGACATCAATGTGGTACCGCCGGCAAAATCTCCAAAGGCGAAAAGACGTGAGCGGGCTGAATCTGCTGCGCAAGCGAAACGGTACTGCACGCGTGCCGAGCTCGTTGGCACGGGCGAAGACGTCGCTCGCGGGATCGCAGGCTAGCCACGCTGCATGACTGTGTTGATTTAGCCAGTTAACTTCAAGACACGTGCGGTATTCCTGGCCGCCCCAACTGCGGCTGCTCTCGACAAAGAGAAACCTCACTGCGGAGGCTAAGGATGCCCAGCCCCACCGCCTTTTTCGACGATGTAATCGTGAATCGTGTTGACGCTGCGCAGCACCTGCGTCGCCACTTCCGAATTTGGCACGCTCACGCCGAAATTTTTCTCCAGCGCCACCGCCAGCTCGAGTGCATCGATCGAGTCGAGCCCGATTCCATTCGGCCCAAAAAGCGGTGTGTCATCGCAAATCTGATCCGCACTCATTTGCAGCATGAGATTTTTCACCATCATTTCTTTGATGCGCGTGCGCAGGGCATCTGTGTCCGTCATAAAGCAGGGCCGCGAGCTTCCCGCAGGAGAGGAGATGCGTCAAGACGCGGACGAGCTGCCGCGTACTTAGACTTGCTCAGGCCGGTCGGCCGTCGGGCGTGTCTGGTTCGGGTCCGGCTGCGCTGCCGTAGCCGGAGTCGCCGGTTCGATGCGCGGGACATTCGACTGCGCCGGGCGAACCGTCGGCTCATTCGCGTTGCCGGAGCGATGTAATTCGTCAGTGAAATCGTCCTTCGCCTTCTGAAACTCGCGCATCGCCTGACCCATGCCCTTCGCCAATTCGGGCAACTTCTTCGCCCCAAAGAGGACGAGAATAATCAGCAGGATGACGATCAGGTCCGGTCCGCCGAAATTTGAAAGCAGAGCAAAAATGCTCATCGAATTGCGCTAACATCCGCCCGCGCCGGCAACTTGCAAGGTAATTCGCAAGTGACCGCGATCCGCAAAGTTATCACGGCATTTTCGGAGTTGACGGCGACGGACGGCCGTCGCCAGCCTGCCATTTCAAACCAACCGAAAGGAACCAATGAAACTAGTCAGTTGCATTTTGATCGCGCTGTTTACCACAGCGATCGCGTTCGCGGCACCCGATGAAGCGACCTTGATGGCGAAAGAAAAGGCTGCTTGGCAGGCGTTTAAGGACAAAAAACCAGACGACTTTAAGAAGGTCGTCTCGGACAAAGTTGTTGCCGTTTACGACAGCGGCATGAGCGACATGGCGGGCGAACTCAAATCGATGGAGGGCGGAGACGTAAGATCGTTTGAGTTAAGCGATTACAAAGTGACCGCTGTCAGCCCAGACGTGGTCATCACCACTTATGTCGCCAAAACCGAAGCGACGGTCGACGGGAAGGACGACTCCGGTACACACAATTGCGCCTCAGTCTGGACAAAGGAGGGCGGCAAGTGGATGGCAGTTTTCCATACCGACGCAAAGCAAGCCGCAAAGTAATTCGTTCAGTTAAAGGGAAATCATCGCCCCGCGATTCGCGCAGGCTGGCTGTTGGTCTGCGCGAATCGTCCAACGGTTGCGTTTTTACTCGTCAACCAGACGAGCGACTTGCACAACTCTCGACCGCACCAGCGGCCTGTCTGCGGACTGTCGTTGACATCCTGGCTCGTGCTCTTAGGCTTTCCTCCGAACCGGGGGAGCTGCAATGGCTGAGAGTGTTCGCGCTGCGAACTGACCCCTTGAACCTGATGCGGGTAATGCCGCCGCAGGGAGCGAGGAGGTCCGTGCCGAACTGGCACTTAGCCATGCGTTCTCGCGCGTGGCTTTTTACTTAAAACAACGACGAATTTGAAATCCAGAAAACCAGAAACGGGGATTTGGCTTTCTTCGTTTTCTGGCTTTCTGGCTTTCGAATTAATACTGCCTTTATGATCGCACCCAAACACCCGTTCGAACTGCAAACCGCCAATCCGACTGGCGGCGATTGCTCCATGCCGAATAGCCGTCGCGTTTACGTGAATGGCGAATTGCATCCCGACATTCGCATCCCATTCCGCGAGATCTCGCAATCACCGACCAAGAACCTCCGCGGTGAGCTTGAGCCGAACGAGCCGATCCGGGTTTACGATACGAGCGGGCCGTGGGGCGATCCTGAGTTCCGCGGCGAGGTAGAACAAGGGCTTCCGCCAATGCGCTTGGAATGGATCCGCGCGCGCAATGACACCACAGAGTACGACGGCCGCACCGTTCGCCCGCAGGACAACGGCTACCTCAGCGAACAGCACTCCTCGGTAGGGCGCGACCGCTGGGCGCGCCGCCCTGGAACCAACAGCGCGCGAAAACCGCGCCACGCCAGCGCCGGCCATCCCGTTACGCAAATGTGGTATGCCCGCCAGGGCATTATCACGCCTGAGATGGAGTTCATAGCCATCCGTGAAAACCTCGGGAGAGCGCAATCGCAAATCGCAAATCGCAAATCGCAAATTCCACGCAACGATCTCGCATTCCGTCACCCAGGTTCGGAACCAATCGGCAGTCGACAGTCGGCAATCGACACTCGCATCACTCCCGAGTTCGTCCGCGCCGAAGTCGCCCGCGGCCGCGCCATTATCCCCGCCAACATCAATCATCCCGAGCTTGAGCCGATGATCATCGGCCGCAATTTCCTCGTCAAAATCAACGCCAACATCGGCAACAGCGCCGTCGCTAGTTCCATCGAAGAAGAAGTAGAAAAGATGCGCTGGGCCACCAAGTGGGGCGCCGATACCGTGATGGACCTGAGTACGGGCAAAAACATTCATGCGACCCGCGAATGGATCATCCGCAATTCGCCCGTGCCGATCGGCACCGTCCCCATCTACCAGGCGCTCGAGAAAGTCGGCGGCCGCGCCGAAGAACTTACGTGGGAGATCTACCGCGATACCTTGATCGAGCAGGCCGAACAAGGCGTCGATTACTTCACCATCCACGCCGGCGTCCTGCTCAGGTATGTGCCGTTAACGGCTAACCGCATGACCGGGATAGTTAGTCGCGGCGGAAGTATCATGGCCAAGTGGTGCCTCGCTCATCACCAGGAAAGCTTCCTTTACACGAAGTGGGACGAGATCTGCGAAATCATGGCGGCCTACGATGTTAGCTTTAGTATCGGCGACGGACTTAGACCCGGCAGTATCGCCGATGCCAACGACGAAGCCCAGTTCGCCGAGCTCTACACGCAGGGCGAATTAACCAAACGCGCCTGGTCCCATCACGTCCAGGTCATGAACGAAGGCCCCGGCCACGTTCCCATGCACCTGATTCGGGAGAACATGGAGAAACAACTCGAGTGGTGCGACGAAGCCCCGTTCTACACCCTCGGCCCGCTTACTACCGACATCGCTCCCGGCTACGACCACATCACCAGCGGCATCGGCGCGGCCATGATCGGCTGGTATGGCTGCGCCATGCTCTGCTACGTCACGCCCAAGGAACACCTAGGGCTACCTAACAAAGACGACGTGAAGACCGGCGTCATGACGTACAAGTTAGCCGCTCACGCCGCCGACCTCGCCAAAGGCCACCCCGCCGCGCAATACCGGGATAACGCAATTAGCAAAGCGCGCTTTGAGTTCCGATGGGAAGATCAATTTAACCTTTCCTTAGACCCGGAGACCGCGCGCGCCTTTCACGACGAGACGCTCCCTCAAGAGGGAGCCAAGACAGCCCATTTCTGTTCAATGTGCGGTCCGCACTTTTGTTCAATGAAGATAACAGAAGACGTGCGCAAGTACGCGGCTGAACAAGGACTCTCCGAGTCCGAAGCTCTTGAACAAGGCCTGCAAGACAAAGCTACCGAGTTTCAGCACGCCGGAGCAGAACTTTATGCAAAGCCATATAGTTGAAGGAATCGAGCCGACCGGCACGAGGCGAGATGGACGCGTAAGCCCGAGAGGGCGAGAAGGCCGGGAGGCATTCGAGTCAATGCAGGAAAAGGCAGACGAGTTTGTTGCTGCCGGTGACGTCTACCAGAAGGCGTGACGCGTGGGTAAAGTTCGGCGCGGCGGATATCTCTTCATCTGGTGGAAAGGCGATCACGATCCTCGACACGTCCACGTCTTCGATGATCGCAACCGGCTGCTCGGCCGACTCGCACTGCCGAGCTGCCGACCGCTCGGCGGTTGGAAGCCGCAGCGCAAAGTGCTAGAGATTATCAGCGCGTTGCAAGACGAAGGCCGCCTATGAAAACTCTGAACCCGCTCAAGGTGCCATTCGGCACCGCTAAATGGTCGCCGATCCGCAATGTCAGCTACCGCCAAGGGGAAGATGCCTTTGAGGTCGAGTTTGACGACGGCCTGTCGTTTCTCGAGCCACATCGCACAATACGCAAAGCGAACGACATTGCGCCGAGCGCGATGCCCGCGTCCGTCGAAGTCGAGCCTGACACGCGCAGCGGGTTCTTCGTCCACTACGATAACAGCCAAACCGCCGAAGTCTCCTGGTCTTTCGTCCGCGAATTACCTCCCACTAATTCTTCTGCCGCAGGAATGGAGGCGAGTGGGACGAGCCGACATAGACGGGTAAGTCCGCGAAGGAGGGGAAGGAGTTGATGGGCAGCAACGACTTCAGGGTGCCAAGACCGCACACTTCTGCAGCATATGCGGCCCGCACTTCTGCTCGATGCGCATCACTGAAGATGTTCGCCGCTGCGCTGCAGAACAGGGCATCACTGAAGACGAGGCTATCGAAAAGGGTATGCAGCAGACACCCGAAAGCAGCAGCGATTAAGGCCGGTCGGTTACTCATGGCGGAAATCCGCCAATCACTCCGCCGCAAACAAACCTTTGCGCTCGAGAGCACGCTCAGCGGCAAAACGTATCTGCGGATGTTCAACGATGCGTTGAAGACCGGATACTAGATATCTATGGCTCTCCCGGCCGGAACAGCCGATCGCCCGCGTGCGTCGACGCGTCCGGATGGGCGGACACAACGTTCCAGCGTCCGATATTCGCCGCCGGTTCAAACGCAGCCGCGCGAATTTGTTCGAAATATATCTTCCGCTAGCCGCACGATGGGCAATATGGGACAGCCGACGCCTGCCTCCGAAACGTCTCGCGACTTCGGCCACGGCCGATGTACGTTCCACTGGCTCGGCTTCCCGTTCGAGGAGAAGTACGCCGGCGAGCAAGGAGTGAGTGAATCACAAGCTCTTGAATCAGGAATGCAGGAAAAGCGGGAGGAGTTCATTGAGAGAGTGGCGGAGGTCTACGTCTCCGGGTAGCGCACGCGACTCGCGTGCTGGTTTCGGCGACTCGCCGAAACGAACTTTACTTCTCTTTACTGTGGCCGAAAAACTTCAGCAATTCCTCTCGCTGACTCGCAAGAATTGATGTCGTGCCCGCGATGCGCAGCGAACCGAGCGGCCGGCCGGTCGGTTACGTGCTCGAGTTCGCCGATGGCCCGACGCTTTACGAAGATGGGGATACCTGGATCTTTGGCGAGATGGCATTAATCCAGGACTTCTATCATCCGAACGTGATCCTGATGGGATGCGGCCCGGTCGCCGACGGTCAATATGCGCGCACCGATTGCGTTGTTATCGGCCGTTGCAGCACTATTGTCGCGAATAGTCGCGCATAGATGAATGTTTCAGCTTTCAGCGGGTTACATTTGACCTAGGTAATGAAGCTCCGCGGCGTTCATCACATCACGGCGATCGCGGGTGAACCGCAGGCGAATCTCGATTTCTACGTTCGCGTTCTCGGGCTGCGATTTGTAAAGCGCACTGTGAACTTTGACGATCCGGGCGCATACCACCTCTACGACGGCGATCGCACGGGGCGGCCCGGCACGGTAATGACGTTCTTTCCATGGCCAGGTGCGCGTCGCGGTAGTCGCGGTAGTGGACAGGTAACTACCACTAGCTTTGCTATACCGCAGGAAGGCGCAAGCTACTGGAAGTCGCGTTTCAAGAGCCATAACGTTCCATGCGAGGAAACCGGCGAACGGTTTGGCGATCTTGCTCTGCGCGTGTCCGATCCGCATTGCTTGGCTATCGAATTGATTACGTCAGCACACTTGGATGCGGTCGATATCGGTTATCAAACGATGTGCCGACTGAGTTCGCGATCCGTGGCTTTCATGCCCCGACGCTGGAGATGAGGCGACTTGCCGCCAGCGAAAAGCTTCTCGCCACCCTGGGCTTTGAAGAGGCTGGCGAAGAAAGTGGCCGACGCCGATTCGCGGTGGAGCCCAGCCTAACGAGTGGAAAAATCGACGTCGTGGAGCAGGCCCAAGGAAGCTTTGGCCTGAATGCTGTCGGCACGGTACATCACATAGCGTTCCGGTGCGCTGACTTAAATGAGCAAAGTGAGTGGAGGGGTCGGATCGCGGCGCTCGGTTTGCAAGTAACGCCCGTGATAAACCGCCAGTACTTCCACTCGATCTACTTCCGCGAACCAAATGGCATCCTTTTCGAGATCGCGACGGACGGCCCGGGCTTCGCAACGGACGAGCCTGTCGACCACCTTGGTGAAACGCTGAAGTTGCCGCCGCAATATGAACAGCACCGATCCGAGATTGAGCGTATTCTGCCGCCGATCTCCTTGCCGGCGCTCCGAAGTGACACAAGCTTCCAAGCATGATCAAAGGTAGCGAAGTCCGGCGCGCTGATTATCCGATCGAACCACTGCTGATCGACCGTTGGTCGCCGCGTGCGATGTCGGGCGAAGAAATTTCGCATGATGAATTGCTGCAGCTTTTTGAAGCAGCGCGGTGGGCGCCTTCATCTTTCAACGCACAGCAATGGCGGGCGCTTTATGCACTGCGTAATACGAAGCACTGGCAGATGTTCTTCGATCTCCTCGTCGAAGCGAACCGCGTCTGGGCGAAGAATGCTGCTGCGCTGGTGGTGTTCATCTCACGCAAGCGCTTCGAACACAATGAAGAGCCATCGCGCACCCACACCTTCGATGCGGGAGCCGCATGGCAGAACTTTGCACTGCAGGCTTTTCAAAACGGTCTTGTCGCCCACGGGATGGAAGGATTCGATTACGACCGCGCGCGAGTCGAGCTGCGCGTTCCCGACGAATTCGACATCGAAGCGATGGCAGCTGTCGGGCGGCCGGGCTCGAAGGAAAGTTTGCCTGCTAAATTGCAAGCGCGCGAGACGCCAAGCGATCGTCGTAAAGCAAGCGACAGCGTCCAGGAAGGCGCATTTAGAACCTGAAGCACACTAGCGTAATGAGGCCTGACAAAATGAGAACAACCGACACTCACCGGCAGGGAAACGCGGAATTCTGGCCGACGCTGCCTTACGATGAGTGGCGCGACACCGCGATGACCTTACGCCTCTGGATCCAGATCGTAGGCAAAGTGCGCCTGAAGCTGACGCCGTGGATGAATCACTCATGGCACGTGCCGCTTTATGTGAGTTCACGCGGACTCACTACCTCGCCAATCCCGCACGGGCTGCATACGTTTGAGATCGAGTTCGATTTCATCCATCACGAACTGCGTATTTCGAAGAGCAACGGTGAGGACGCGACGCTGCAACTGCGCGCGTATTCTGTCGCCGAGTTCTACCGGACGTTAATGACGGTGCTCGATGATCTCGGGCTTCCGGTAGCGATTGATCGTGTGCCTAACGAACTCCCCGAAGTAATCCCCTTTGACGAGGACGAGACGCACCGCTCCTACGACCCAGAGTATGCGAAGCGCTTCTGGCGCGTGCTCGTGCAGGCCGATCGCCTACTGAAGATTTTCCGGTCGCGGTTTTGCGGCAAATGCAGCCCGGTGCATTTCTTCTGGGGCAGCTTCGATCTCGCAGTGACGCGCTTCTCTGGTCGCAGCGCGCCGCCGCATCCCGGTGGCCTTCCGCATCTGCCGGACACCGTCACGCGCGAAGCGTACGCGCAGGAAGTCAGCAGCGTCGGCTTCTGGCCAGGCGATGAACGTTACCCTCACGCCGCCTTCTATTCGTACGGTTATCCTGAACCGAAAGGTTTTGGAGACGGCGAAGTCCGACCTGCCGCGGCATTCTACTCGAAGGAGCTGCGTCAGTTTCTTCTACCCTACGACAAAGTGTGCAGCGCCGCCGATCCTGACGGTGCCATTCTCGAATTCGCGCAGAGCGTTTACGATCGAGTCACCACTCTGGCGGACTGGGATCGAGACTCGTTAGATGAGGCAAGTCTGAATCCTCCGGTTCCGATCCAGTAATGGCGAACCTTGGCTTCACTCATCGCTTCGAGCCGCGAGAATTTGCGAGCCGCACTCTGTTGCTGCTACATGGCACCGGTGGCGATGAAAACGATCTTCTCGAGCTCGGTCGGGCGCTTGATTCGCAGGCGGCGCTCTTGAGCCCACGCGGAAAAGTCCTGGAGGGAAATGCTCCTCGTTTTTTTCGCCGGCTTGCTGAAGGAGTTTTCGATGAAGAAGACGTGGTGGCGCGCGCGGGTGAGCTGTCCAGCTTCATTGATGCCGCTTCAGCCGAATATAAATTCCCCATTCAGAACCTCACGGCCGTCGGCTACTCGAACGGCGCGAATATCGCGGCCGCGATGCTGCTGCTCGGTGTCGCAAAATTTCGTTCCGCCGTTTTATTCCGCGCCATGCTTCCGCTGTCGCGGATTGATGTGCCGAGTCTCACCGGCTACCGGATTTTGATGTTGAACTGTTCGTTCGACCCGATCATTCCGCTGCCGAACGCGCAGCGTCTCGGCCAGATTTTCCAGTCTGCTGGCGCGCAGGTCGAACTTCGGATCCAACCGAGCGGCCACGAGCTAACAACCGCCGACGTCGAAGCCGCCCGTGAGTGGCTTCGGAGTCAACGCGTCGAGTAGTCCAGCCGGGCCCAAAGCAGCCACAGTAGCGAGCAGATGATCACGCCCGCGGGAGCGTGAAACGCCGAAACGACAGTGGCGAGGCTGTACCAAACAAATCCAAGCCGATACGCATTCCTCACCCGTGACATGACGCGTCCGCATGCCTTATCTCGAACGAGGTATTGCCGAGCGCCAGCCATGTACATCAGATTATACCCGACGTTCACGAGGACGAACATCGCGCAATAAAAAACAGCAGCAGTTTTCGCGGCCGGTGTCTGCAGATGCTGCGCGAGGACCGCAGTCGGAAATGGAAGCATTGTCACGATCAGCAGCAGGAAGCCGTTGGCGTAGAGCAAACGACGGTCTACCTCTTTCAGCAGCGTGAAGAAACCGTGATGGTTTATCCACATCACAAGAATAGTTACAAAGCTGATCAGGAACGCCAGTAACGACGGCCACAAACCCAGAAGCGCGTGGACTAACTCGCCGTTCGAGTTGGCCGCACCGCGATCGGGGGCTTTGAAGTCCAGGATCAGCAGCGTGATCGCGACGGCGAAGATGCCGTCGCTGAACGCTTCGGTGCGGTCTTTATCCATTATCATCGTCGCCATTGGATTAAATATTCTGCCGATCTCGGGCGTGGGCCGATGCTCGCCTACGCGTCAGCAAAATCCCAGTTCGTAAGCGTCGCCACGCAATAACTTACTCAGGTCCGCAACCGCGTCACAACCTCTGCACGATCGTTCTGGATCCGCAGCGATCTGCCGCTTAGATCCGTTCCGTGGCATTGACCGACCTGCCGGAGTTCATTCGCGAAAACTACGCGGTACATGAATGGCGGCACGCATCCGCTGTTCTTCGCACAGACTTCCGACGTCAGTGGGATGATATCGTCGAGGTGCTGACGAATTTCCGATTGCGCAAGAGCACATTGCCGTTGGCGGCCGCCACAAGAGCCAAGTGTCCGCGTCTATCGATGGCGCCTTTACCGCACGAGGATGGGCGGAGCGAAAGTTCGCAACGCAGATCCGCGTTGATGAGCACGTATTCGACAGCCCGACTCACAAAGTGGACTGCTTCAAGGATGCTGTCGGCGTGGAGATCGAGTGGAACAACAAGACCGAGTTCTACGATCGCGACCTGAACAACTTCCGCCTGCTCTTCGAGCTGCGCGCCGTAAACGTCGGAGTGATCATCACGCGATGCGATGAGCTTCAAGACATCTTGGACGAACTCGGGCGTGGTGACAGCTACGGCCGTTCGACAACCATCCTGAGCAAGCTCCTGCACAAGATGGAAGGTGGCGGCGGCGGCGGATGCCCGTGTTAGTCTTCGGCATCACGAAACGGCTCTATGACGAAAATCACTAGTGCGACATTACCGCCTCCAGCGGTTGACCTGACCGAGAAGATCGGAGGGCAGTTTGGAACGATCCTCGCAGACCCACCATGGCAGTTCCAGAATCGCACTGGCAAAGTCGCGCCGGAACACCGCCGTCTGCTGCGTTATCCGACGATGGAGCTTCAGGAGATCATGGACTTGCCAGTCGGCCAGTTAGTTGGTGCTCGTTCGCATCTGTATCTTTGGGTGCCGAACGCACTTCTGCAGGAGGGATTGCAGGTGATGAAGGCTTGGGGCTTCACATACAAGGCGAATATCGTCTGGTTCAAAGTTCGCAAAGACGGCGGACCCGACGTCGGCTTCTATTTCCGCAACGTCACGGAGCTGTTGCTATTCGGCGTCCGCGGAAGCATGCGAACTCTACAGGCCGGGCGTACGCAGGTGAACATGCTTGCGACGCGCAAGCGTGAACACTCCCGCAAACCCAACGAGATCTTTGAAATCATCGAAGCCTGTTCGCCTGGCCCATATTTCGAACTCTTCGCTCGATTTAGGCGCGAAGGCTGGGCTCAGTGGGGAAATGAGGACGTAGAGCGGAATAGTGTCGACAATGTGGCTCATCGCCGCGGCCACGTTGAACCGCAGCTGCGCCTGCTCGAGTCGCCGAAGGGTTATCGAGGGTAGACGAAAGACGACTCGACCGGTTTATTCGTTCTATCACTTAACGTCTACTCACGCCCAATGTCGCTGGCTATCTACAACGATTCTTCCGAGTGGCAGATAGTTGATGCTACTGACGACGGGCGTTCTCGGGAGTGGCATCCGATGAACGGACCCGCGAAACATCTGTGCCGATGTCTAGAGGGAGTCCACGACGTGCAAGAGCAGATCGAGCACGTGTTCACGGCTCAGAATAGGGCGAAGCGGCGTCGCAGACTGCGTTCGCTCGTTGTGCCGCTGCACAGCCTATGCATCGCAACAGTTGACCTCCTGAATTGTATCGCATCAGATAAAACCATCGCTGAGCGACTACCCCGCACCGCTGGCAGCGATATCGCTCAACTTCTGGCTTTCGTTAGAGCGCACGTGCCGTTCGGGCGAGGTGAAAAGCTCACTGCTCTTCGGAATAAGATTGCGGCACATTATGATCGGGACTTGCAGCCGAGTGATAGCCGCCAACTCAACGCATCAATCGAACTGACCGAAGTAGCAGAATGGATCAGTGTGCTAATCAGCGTTCTGTGTGACGTATTGAAGTTAAACGTCTTTATGTGGTCGGGAACTGGATACGCTGAGGGTGGTGTTATGATCATGTGCACCGATCCATTGATGACAGATTTTCAAGTCGAAGATGGGCAGGTCGTCGCGATCAACGGAGCGTACATAACTAAATCCCCTAGGTGGTGTGCTTACGCGGCACTCAAAACGCTTTGGCTCGTGAGCGATCGCATGTTTGAGCGGTCCTCCCGTTGGCGAATTAAAGAGTTCGTCGAAGATGCTCCGGGCGACCACTGGTCGAAGGTCGTTCGGAACTTTAGCCATCGACGCAGGGGCGAAGACTAAGGGACGATGACGATCTCGCAGATGCTCAAGCGGCTGCAACAAGCCGAGAAGGTGCTGAAGGGCATTGCAGGCGTCGCTGGTGCTGCTGTCGCGGCGAGTTCAGTTATTCGGAGTTCGCTGCCTACGCTCCCGATGCGTAGAGCGCGCCGGATCTCACCCGGGAAGTCAGACGCTCAGCCGACCTATGCAGAAGTCGTCGCACAGCTGCGCGACGAGCGCGCTGCGCACGAGCAGACAAGGGCGCATTTAAGGTGGGCGACGAAGGAAATCGAGAATGTGAAAGAGGCAATGTACGATTGGCAGAAGCGCGCGCTGCAAAGCCGGCATCTAACTCGCCGCCAACGAAGCAGACGCGGCAAACGTAGTCAGTAGTCGGCATTGCGGAGCGGTTGTGCGATGCCGGGGGTGAAGTGGCTCGCCATTCCTGACTTGCGGACGCGTTTTCCACCTTTCGAAATTACGCACGGCGCCGCGCGTTCCAGGCTGCGATCATAGAATTAAGAAGGTGGAGAGCTAGGAGATTTTCGCTCGCTTTGCGATCGATGCGTTGGAAGCCATGTAGTCCCAGAGCGATTCGCCTTGAATGTCGCCATATCCGTCAGCCTCAGCTGTCGTCATGTCGGTAAAGTAGGAGTCGTATTGCGTGCGTCGCTCGTGCTGCAATGGCGTAGGACAAAAACACTTCTCATACCAGTCCGCCACGCCCGGCGCGGTAAGGACAGCTCGCTTCATCGCGGCGGTGATCTCCTCACCGTCGGGCCGCTGCCTGGCTACCGTTCCATCGGCAAGCTTGCGATAGAACTCGCCAATCGTCTCCTCGATGATTTTCGCTTTAACTTTGTAGATCATGTTTCTCCGACTTTTGGTATCCAATCACGTCGAGCGTGCTGCTTAATCGACGCCTCCGTATGCGAAGTTATGAGAAGATGAGGACCTGCTTTGCTCCTCGTTCCCCGCTGGCGATGCGTTCATAGGCCTCGATTGCCCTTTCAAAGGGAACAGCCTCGAGGGCAGGAGCCGTTAGCGCCTTGGCCTCAAAGCCCGGCCGCAACGCGTCGGCGATTGCCGCCACGTCGCGAGGAGTGAACTTCATGCTATCGACGCCGATCAGCTGCGATTGGTTATGATAGAAATCGACCAGGTCGAAACTTACGCGCCTCTCCCCTGTGCTGGTGATCGCGACCTGCCGCCCGCCCAGGCGCAAAGATCGCAGCGCCGGCTCAAACATTACCCCGCCGACCGTATCGAAAACGGCGTCGGCGCCCTTACCGTGTGTCAGCTCCAAAACGCGTTCGCGCATGTCGTCCACAGTCGTGTTAATGACGGCATCAGCGCCGGGAATTGGGCTGGAACTGCGCGCCGCTCCGAGCACGCGGGCTTTCTTCCAGTTTGCAATCTGTGTCGCCGCCTGACCCACCGCGCCAGTCGCGCCGACTATCAGAATCGTCTCTCCAGCTTGAAGCTCCGCCGCATGCGTCAGGGCGAACCACGCGGTCATAAAAGGAACGCCGATGGCCGCCGCCTGCTCCATCGTGAGCGCGTCCGGTTTCAGCGAGAGCGCCTCTTCCGGCACAGTCACGTATTCGGCCTGCGCCCCGTCACGGGTGACGACGAGGCCAGTGCCGCTGCTCCATACCTCCTGCCCTTTATATCGCTTTCCCTTCACGACGATCCCCGAAAAATCGCGACCGGGGGTCCGCGGAAGAGTCGTTGTTGGAAAGTGACCCGCGACGTTCTTCAGGTCACTCGGATTGATCGCGGCCGCTCTCACCCGCACCAACGCTTCACCCTCGCGCGGTTCCGGCGCTGCGACATCTTCGATGGCGAGGACGGACGGGGGACCAAACTTGCTAAAACGCAAAGCTTTCATAGCGACCTCGCGGTGAGGACAGCATGCTTCATCGCAGCGGTGATCTCCTCACCGTCGGGCCGCTGCTTGGCCACCGTTTCATCAGCGAGCTTGCGATAGAACTCCGCAATCGTTCGGTCGATGACTCTTGCTTTAACTCTGTAGATCATTGTGTGGACACTGATGTTAGGCGCCTTCCGGGACAGTTTCTTCCATCTCGAGCTGCGCCTCCCGCAAACGCCGCAACGAATGCGTGCGCAAACTTTCCTCGAACATATCGCGATTGATCGCCTGCGCCGCCGCTGCGCCTTGTCCGGCGGCGATGATCATCTGGCAATTGGCCGGCGTGACGCAGCCGGCCGCGTAAAGTCGCGGAACACTCGTGCGCATGCAGTGATCGACTTTGATCTGGCCTTCGCGGTCCAGCTTCGCCTCGAGTTGCTCGGCCAGCTCCGTGTGAAAAACGTCGCCGCGGGTGGTGAAGATGTTGTCGATCTTCACCTCGCGGTCGTCCGCGAATTCGAGCGCGAGTATTTTTCGGCGGCGATGTTTTACATCCACGATCCGCCCGGTGTGCACAGGAATTTCGTACTCCTTCAGCCAGCGCGCGTGCTGTCTGCTCCAGTGCGGTTTCTCGCCATTCGTCGCTACGATGACGCACGACGAGTAGAACAACATGCCGAGCGCGTACTCGACTGCTTCGTCATTCGCGCCACAGATGGCGATGCGTTTGCCGCGCACGCGCACGCCGTCGCAGTCCTTGCAGAAAAACATGCTGTGCCCGAGGCATTCTTTCACTCCGGGAATTTCCGGCGGCAGATGAAAGATGCCGGTGGCGAGGAGTAAACTGCGGGCGCGGTAGGTGCGTTTTCCCTTGAGAACGAACGCATTTTTCTCGCGCCGGACCTTTTTAATTTCGTCACGCGCGAACTTCACTTCGCATCGCTCCACCTGGCGTTTTCCATTGGTGAGCAATTCTTCCCCGGCCACGCCTTTGGGGAAGCCGAGAAAATTTTCCACGACCGGTTCCCATTTCGCCATGGAATGGCCGGAGTCGATCACGAGCGTGTCGCGTTGCGCGCGCCCGAGGTAAATCGCTGCGGACAAACCGGCGATGCCACCGCCGATTACGATGACTTCGCGCACGCACGGGTCCTGCAAATCTTCGCGCTCGGCCACGCTTGCATCACCTTCGTTAGGCCTTGTGCTTGAATGCCTCCGCTTTCATTTCACCGACTTCGATAATATATCCATCCGGATCCTTCATGTAGCAGCGAAATTCGTTAGGATGATTCTTCGGCTCGGTGAGGAACTCGGCACCCTTCCCCTTCCACTCTTGGTAATAATGCTGAATGTCGGAGACACGGAAATTGAGAAAGCTACTGACGTCGGTTGAGCTGGTGGGCGGCCGCAGAGTGATATTCGGTCTATCGTCTGTCGACCCTGCGCCAACATTGAGAACGATGTAAGTGTTGGCGAGCGCGACGAACGTCGGTTCTCCCGCCAGAACAACTTCGCCGCCTAGGAGATATCGGTGAAAACGGGTGGATCGTTCCACGTTAGTCACGGTGAGATAGTGCGTAATCACAAATCCGGTCTTGGGACGAGGTAGGCTTTTCATTTAGATTTCTCCATATGCTTAAGCAGCTTTTTCGGATGTTTTGTGTCCTGCCAGGGTTCATTCGCGAGGGCTACAATGACAAGTTAAGAGAGGCTTTTATGCCGATCAACGCGCAAACACTTGATTCCGCAGGCATACTTCTGGTTCTAACTTACCGGCCAAGCGTCGAGTTCCATCTCCTCTTGGAGAGCAGCAACCTTGTTTTTGTGCCTCTGGAGTCGTCGCTCCATTGTCATATTCTGCCGTCCGTTAGCTAGCGACTTTGAAAACCAACCCTGTACCTCATCGAGGTCTCTGCGGTCCTGGGGATGATTGATGCGCTCGCCTCCCGGCTCGCTTCCGCTACCCTGCGCGGCTGTGCCGTCCATGTCGCTCGCAGCCCGCTCACTCCATTCAGCTTTCCTCCGGGCGCGCAAAAGCGGGTTCGACTATGTCGGCGTCCTGACCATTGCTTTGGTGACGGCTTTAGGCGGCGGCACGCTGCGGCGATGTGTGTTTGGGAATCATCCGCTCTATTGGATCGCGCACGCGCTGCGAAAGTAAGAGGGAAGAGGCAAGAATTAAGAGGCTGAAGAGCTACGAGGTTTTCGCTCCCTTGACGATCGTCACGAAATCGCGGTCAGCTCATCGAATCGACTCGCAGTCTCCCAACCGCTCGCCCTTGGGCACTGGTCTATGTCACACCGCTTCCCGCGGGCTCCATTCCTGGCGCAGAGGTGCGAGTTTCTCTGCCTTGACGACTCCTGAGTCAACGAGCAGTTCGAGCCAGTACGCGCTCTCTTCGATCTCGCCCTCAAATGGGCTTGTCGACCAGGAGAAAGATGCAGCCTTTGTCCGAGTGAACGTCGGTGTGAGTCGAGCCAATGCTGGCAACACTGGCCGAACCTTCAGTCAGTCGTTCGCCTCCTATGATCAGTTCACCTTCGAGGATGTAGATGAACTCCGGACATTCGTGGGTATGCACGGGGATCGTTGCACCGGGATCCAGACGAACCAACTGCATCTCGAGTCCGTCTGCTACCGCGACATCTTTGACCGAGAGACCGGGAGCTAGCTTTGATGGCGTCCAAGGCAGCCCATTGCAATCAGCGCGAATTTGCTGGGCGTTGTCGAGGTAGTTCATGGGTCAAAAGAATAAGCAGGAACCAAGACTTCGAAGTGAGGCTGGTGCCATTCCGTCGTATACCGCGAGCTTCTGCCCTTTTTGCCGGTCAGTCCGCGACGCAGGTTTATGAAATTCTGTGCCTGTAAAGCAAAACCATTGTCGGGGCGAACTGGGGTCGGTCCTCACTTTTGACACAGACCGCGACAAGGTGGCGATCTGATTTTGTACGATAACAACTGCACGGCTGCATCGCGGATTACTCTGGGATGGCAGTGGTTGAGCTCCGGGGTCGGAGAATTTCGGCCATTAAGTCGGGGTTACCGTTTCGCTCGAGTTTTGGATACCAGCCGCCGCGGCTATCGTGTAGCTCGGCGTCCCGAGTGACTAATCCGTTCTCGACGGAGAGGGTTAAGAGTCCTGAGATGGCGCTTTCGTCAACCGCATCACGAAGACTCTGGGCATTCCAAGGGTGGTGATTGATCCCGATGACTTTCATGTCGGGACCCAGCCCAGCTTTCCAAGCCGGTGAATCGCGCACGACGTCGACGATCTTACCGTCTTCCTGCAGTAGCAATCCTAGCGAGAATCGCTCTTCGACCGTGTGGCGATCCTTGTCTCGTGCGAGCTGGACCGAGCCTGGCTTATGGCCATAGGCTAGATTCCATCCACTCGCGACGAGACCGTCGAAAGGCGCACGCTCGGAATCCGTGGAGTCGAGTCGGGTGCGAAGGAACGTCTTCCAATCATAAGGCGCGGCGCGGTTCAAGGCGGAGGTCACGTCATCGAAGCTATAAGGGGCGATGGCGAGCGTTTCCTCCTTCGGCGCGAAAAAGTCGCGGCAGAAATCGTCGAGCGAATGCTGACTCTTGCTTACCTGCCGGATGATCGTGTCGGCTTCTAGCCAGATAAAAAGCGCCTCATCGTAGTAATCCGATCCGCGCCGCTCTGACTGCCATTGATCGGGCGAGTCGTTCAGGATGGCGGCAGAGATGGCGGTGTCCTGCAGAGATCGCCATTCGCGTCCAGAGCGATGAGCCTGCTGGCCCGCAAGCAGCGCCACGTAATCTCGAGCCTCTTCGATGGTGAACAGACCGGAGCGCGCGGCGAGCACCCAATTGAGATATCGTGTCAATCCTTCGTAGACCCAATGCAGTTCCGTCGTCTGTGCTTGCTGAAAGTCGCGCCGCACCGACCCTGCGGGAATGCGGAAAGTGCCATTCCAAGCGTGGACGTACTCGTGAGGAATGAGGTAACCATAAGAGAGCCGACTCGCTTCATCGGAAAACGCCCGGAGGCTCATGCGAGTGTCGCTCGATTGCCGGTGCTCGAGACCATCGTTTCCGAGTTCATCGCTGAGCGCGACGAGGAAGTGGTATTGCTCGTAAGGGTAACCACCAAAAAGCGCCCCAGCCTCGGCCACAATCCGCCGGAAATGTGTCTGCCACTCGCCCGGAAGCTCACTCATCGCGGCTGTGTCCGCGGCGAGATCCACATAAACCGGCGTTTGCCCCGGCGCCGACGCTACAGCGCTTGAACGGAAGTACTTGCCGGCGATGACTGGAGAATCGACCAGCGTTCTGAGAGACGTGCGGCCGAACTTCACCACGTCGTTCGCCGACACCGTCGACGACAGCGCAGAGCCATACTTCCAACCTGCGGGCAGCCGAAGCTGCGCCTGGATCGGCAGCTCGTCCACGGCGGCGCCTTCCGGATAAAGAAGCAGCGTGTACCAGTCCAGCACTAGCAATTGGGCGGTCGCCGCATTCAGGTCCGAGCGCTGAGTGGGCGCGATCACGTCCATCGCGACGTTCAAGACGTTGACGTTCTCCGGCAGGACAACGTGAAAGGAAAACATGTCCACGGGATCGCGCTTCCATTCCACGGCGTGGCCCTCCGCCGTCATCTTGAGGCGGATCATATTGTCTACCGTGGCCGCCGGGAGGCCGTAGGTAGGAATGCCGCAGCGCGGATAAACCAGCGTCAAAGGTCCGGGATGGACGGGGATGGCCAGCTCGGAGTGAAACAGCTTACGTGCGCTATCGGTCGCATCGACCGTGACGATCATGGCTGGCACGGGCGACGCAGCCGGACACGCCGGGGCAACCAACCAGGTCGCCAAAATGAGCGTCATCGGCCCACAAGCCCATTTTGAATGCATGCCAGACTTAGCTTTAACGAGAGTGGAACGTCCATCTCTTTTTGCGTGCCCGTGCCGTCCGCAAGGCTCATGAACGGTTGACACTTGCACCGGCTGCGGACGCATGCCATCGCAGGCCGAGCTAGTTCCGGTTGGACTTCGAAGAGTTCCGTCGATGACCATCGGAGTTCGATTTTAGTCTGCCTGAGCTCCGGTTCACTTATGCTGAGCTCAGGCTGCGAACGGATGAACTGGGATTTTGGTGGATTGAACTCGAACTGATGTACGGCGAATTCACCAAATCATCATCCGAACTCGTTCAGCATCTCCGGCAAATCACCTCGTCAACAGACGAATTCCCAAACTCCCGACGCGAGTTGGCGGCTGTTATTTCTGAATTCCGGGAGCGCTGTTCCTCAACTCAGCTCGCGAGAAATCGAAGTCGTTCAGCGCTAACACGAAGTGTGGCCGCAAACCTGCTAGGCATCAGCGGCAACACCGCGAAAATCATTATGGCGAAGTTCATCGTTAAACCTACTGTCAATTTCTTATCCACATCCACCGATTCCGACCTGGCGCTGAGCGTCTCCGCAATCATTAAGGGGATGACTAACAATCCTGTCTATCCGAATCCCTTGCCGTCACTGGTAACGATCGACACAGCGCGCGCTGCGTTCGTCAGCGCCATAACTGATGCTTCATTCGGCGGCGTATTACAGACGGCCACGAAGAATGCGAGACGGGCGGAGCTTGTAAGTCTCGTCAGACAGCTTGCCAGTTATGTTGCGGTGGCGTGTGGCGGGGATCTCGTGAGCCTTTTGAGCAGTAACTTCCCGATACACAAGCCGACGCGCGATCCTATTGGACGGCCCGACAGACCGCCCATGCCGAAACTCTCGCATGGCGACCAATCAGGCAAGATCAAGGCTTCGACCAAGCCAGTCCGAGGCGTCTTCATCTACAACTGGACAGTCGGGCTCGCCTCCGACCTAGGCACAATCACACAGCAAGCACAAAGCACTGGAGCTAAGATCAGCTTCAATGGGCTTACACCCGGGCAGATTTATCTCGTCGCGGTGAATGCAGTCGGAGCGGCAGGCCTCAGCGACTTTAGCGAGCCTGCGCCGTTGATGTCGTTGTAATTATTCCTTGTCACGTCAGGGCATGGGCGCGATCCCACGCCTTTGCCGACGCGGTCGATGACGGCTAGCTGAGCAATTCAACGGGATCGCCTTTGCGGATGACTCCTTCGGTGAGAACGGCAGCGTAAAGCCCAATCATGTTACCGTGAGATTGCGCCACTTGCTTCAATATCGCTGGCGTTTTTTCCGCCGTATCGGGATCGAGCGTGATCATCATGCAGCGCTCATCACGTTGCAGGACGTGGACGACGACTTTTTGGCCGATGCGCAACGATTTGCCGACAAATTGGTTTTCCGCATACGGGTCCTTAGAGCTTAGATCCAAATAAATATTTGCTCGGAAACGGCGCGTATCTATTCGAATGCCGATTTCTTCGCCGAGCGTCTGCGCCGCTTGCACAGCGAAGATAGACACTGGAAAGGCATCAGTCATGGCTTTCTCCGACCGCCGCAACGTGAGCTGATGTCTATTCCCGGTCGCTGCTTCGAGGTGATTTACCAGCGCCGGATCATCGATCGCGAAGGTCTCTCCACCGGGCGTTTCGACATCGATCATCATATCGGCAGCGCTCGCTGGAACTGGATTGGCTGAACGCTCTTCGGCCTCGCACACGTTGATTGGCTGCGCCGCTTTCTCCGGATAACGAAAGCGCGCGCGATAGCGAATCATCTGCCGCTGATCGCGGCCCGTGAACCAGGGAAATCCCGGTGGCGAAGCCGAGCTCGTGAAGGCGAAGACCCGATCGCCGTAAACTCCAGCGTAGCTGGCGAATAATTCTTTCAGCTCTTGCCCGCGCATGCTTTTCACCGGGTAACGCCATAGACTATCGACTGTTGCTGTCACGCTCACAAAAGTTCCTCCGTTATCATAAAGCATAAATTTAGAGGCGCGCGCAGACTGTGTGCGGGCAACGCCGACACGCAGGCTATTCCGGCGCTCGGTTCAATCATTGATGACAGGCGGGGAGAGAAGATGCTGAAATCTGAAACGCTGAAAATTCGATTTCCCGTTATCCCGCGAACCCAGCGTCGCGCAGCTATTGAGAATGCTTCACTGCCGCCCGTCGCTCGCGGGCCTTCTTTTTGTCTTGCCCGCCCCGCTTATGCGGCTTGCAAAGGGCCAAGAGCTTCGCCCGCGTACCCGCTGGCGCCGGGTGCGCTGCTTCCACTGGTTGCCTCCGCCGCGTGCGTGCGTGAAATCAGTTGTGGCCCGGTTAGCCTTCGCGCAGCACGACCATTGGATCAGTACGGCTGGCGCGCGCCGCCGGCAGCCAGCAGGCAATCGCGGTGACAACGACGAGGATCAGCCCGACAAAGACATAGATGGCAGGTTCGACTGCGGCAACGTGGAACAGTACGCTGCGCAGAAGCGTTGAAACTGCGATTGTGGCCAGCAACCCGGTTGCGCAGCCGAACAAAAGCAGTCGCAACCCATGGCCAAATATGAGCGCGCGAATCTGCAATGGTTGAGCGCCGAGCGCGAGCCGAAGCGCAATCTCGCGCAGCCGGCGTACTGTGTTGTACGAAATGACGCCGTAAAGTCCGATGGCGGCGAGCAGCAATGCCAGGCCAGCGAAGACCGACAGCAGAAATGTAAGCAAACGTTGCGCGCTCCACGTTTCGGCGACGTACGCGCTTAAGCTGCGAACATCATAAACCGGCTCGCGCGGGTCAATCTCGCTAACGATATGCTGCAGGGCTCTTTCAAGTTCCGCACCATCGAAGTTGCCGCGCGCAAGCAACACGAAGTTGCGTCGCTCCGTTTGCTGCAGCGGAAAATAAACAAGCGGCACCGTTTCCGTTTCGCTCGCGCCGTGAAACTTTGCGGCCGCGACGACGCCAACGATTTGGTACCAGCGATTGTCCTTGCCAGAGCCGTCCGGATCGATGGATAACCGCTTGCCCAGTGGATCGTGGCCGGCGACAAATCGGTCCGCCAGCGTCTGGTCGATCATGCAAACAAGCGGTGCTTGCTTGTTGTCACGTTCATCGAAAGTGCGACCGCGCAAGAGTGGAATGCGCAGCGTGCCGAGATAATCGCCCGATATGACTTCGCTGTCGGCGTCGGGTTCCTGCCCGGGCTCGATTTGCGCGCCTTCCGGCACGAAGCTGACACGCCAGCCGGTAAGCATCGGTGGATTGGATCCAAGGGCAGCCTGCTCCACACCGGGCAGCGCGGTGACTTTGTCGAGCAGCGTCTTTGCGAAGGCGACAACCTTCGGATATTCAGGGTAACTTGGAAACGGCAGATCAATCTTGGCCGTCCACAAATTGTGCGGCTCGAAACCGAGATTGAGCGATTGCAAATTCGCAAAGCTCTTCAGCACCAGCCCGGCGGAGCTGAGCAAGACGAGCGTCAGCGCGATGTCGCCGACGACCAGCCAATCCCGGGTGCGGCGCTCGGTTTTGCTCTCGGAGCTGCCATGTGCTCCCGATTGCAAATTCGTTTGAAGATCGACCCGCGATGCCTGCCAGGCCGGCCAGAGACCAAAAAGCACGCTAGTGAATGAGCCGAGCGTCACTGCGAAAAGCAAAACCGGCCAGCCAAAGCTGATATCGTGAAATCGGCTGAGATCGCCTGGGGCGAGCAGTGCAAGGAGATCGCGGCTCCAGAGTGCCACCAGGAAACCGAACGCGCTGCCAATCACCGCAACCAGCAGACTTTCTATCAATAACTGACGAATGATTTGGCGGCGGCTCGCGCCGATAGCGCAACGAATTGCGAATTCATGAGTACGCGCAGCGCTTCTCGCCGCGAAAAGATTCGCCAGATTCCCACAGGCAATTAATAAGACGAGCCCAACCGCACCTAGTAACAATGACAGGTTGAGGCGGTATTTGCCCACTATGCTTTCCAGCAGCGGCTTTACCGAAACGGTGATGTTGGTGTTGCTGTCGGGGTGTGCTTGCTCGATTCGCGCTGCAATGGTCTTCATCTCGATGCGCGCCTGCTCGACGGAGACGCCCGGCTTTAACCTGCCCCATGCGAAAAACCACGGGTGAATGCCGCGATTCCCCCACACGCCGTTGCCTGTCCGGCGGACAAGTGGAAACCAGACGTCCGTATCGGCAGGCGCTTGCATTTCCGGCGGCATGACGCCGATGATCGTAGCCGGCCGGTTATTAAACGTGACGACACGACCGAGCACGCCCGGATCGCGCTGAAAGAAGCGCGCCCATAAACGGTCGCTGATGACGGCGAGCTGCGGCCCGTTCGGCTTGTCTTCATCGTCCGTAAACACGCGCCCGAGTCGCGGCTGGATGCCAATGACTTTGAAAAAATTCGCAGTGACAATTGCGCCGGGAATTTGTTGCGGCGGCTGATCAGGGATGCCGCTGACCGGATAAGTTTCGTGGCGGCTGAGCGCGAGATTTCCAAAAACAGTGTTGTCGCGTTTCCAATCGAGGTAATCGGGCCAGGAAACGGAGAACGGCGGTGCATTCAGATTCGTTTTGTCAGCGTCGGCGATGAACACGATGCGATCTGGCTGCGGATACGGCAGCGGGCGAAAAAGTACGGCATTCACAACACTGAAAATGGCGGTGTTCGCGCCGATGCCGAGCGCGAGCGTGAGTACAGCAATGGCGCTGAACGCCGGCTGCTTCAGAAGAATACGCAGCGCGTACCGCAGATCGTGCAGCATTCCTTGGTCCTTGGGTGCGATTACGCGCAGTACTCTACGTTGCAGCCCTTCACCACCACGCGGCTCGGCACGACTACAGGTTGAGCTGCCGCACTGAAGATGGAAACGATGGCGCTGACGATAAACAGCGCGTAAATCATTGTTTCCACGGCAGAGCGTCCTTTGTCCTCGGACTCGGATGCAACGATTAGATCGTAGGTGTTAGCGAGATGTGTCTTCATACTTTTCGACGCCGTTGCACGTGCTGTGCCACGGCAGTATGTCGCGATGCAAGCCGTTGCTGTTGTACTCATTGCGATTAACGCGCCGGATCATAACATCAGATGATCTCTCCTGTTTTGGGAAATCTCCGTCCCGAAAATGGAACCTTGTTGTGAACATCGGTGAGTCGGAATCAACTTACCGCGTCCGAAGGTATCGCTCTCATCGAAGAAAACGACCTTCGCGATTGGTAGTTCGGCTACTTCTTTCCCGATGACGCAAACGTCGGCCTGGCGCGAAGTTAAACCCGGACGGCTTGTATTGCGCTGCGCCCTGGGGTTACCAGGACGTTCCGCGCGACGTACTCCGCCATTCGTTCATGCGCCTGTCATGTGGCAAGACGCCGCGCGCAATCTTCGCGCGGCCCGTTGACTGGAGCCCTAACGAAAGAACCAAACACGTCCTTTGCGAAAACTCCGCTATGCAGAGCTTGTCTCGCCGGTTCAGGCTAACGTCAGGCCCGTTTTGAATTTAACCCTTACGGCTCCTGAAGAGGCAACAGCCTCCTGCCCCAGATCGGCAAGTGAGTTCGGGCTTGCCAACCCGCGATTAATTAGACACGACGTGAATAGTGCAATTCCCGCCTCTCTTCGGCAGAGTCTTCGTAGTTTCTATTGCAATCGGTGTTCTCAGCCCGCCGGCCAACGCAGAACGGCGAAACACTGCGATTTATGCGCCCAGAACTGAATACCCGTTAGACGCTCGGTCCCGGCATTTAGAAGGAACAGGGGTTTTTGTGCTGCACCTGCGGGCAGACGGCAGCGTAAGCTCCGTCGAGACGGTGATCAGCACCGGTTACGCCGAGCTTGATCAGTCAGGTATCGAGGCGTTTTCAAAGTGGCGCTTTAAACCTGGGCCCAAGAAGATCGAAGTACCGTTGAGGTTCACGATGCAAGGTGCATCGGTTAGTGGAAACTCGGTGGGTAACCTCTTCCTTGAAGCTCGTGCGGCATTCGCGAAAAGGAACTATGGTGAAACGATTCGCCTGACGGGCCGAGCACTTAAGCTGTCGCCTGATTCAGCGCCAATACACGCCCTTCGTGGCGATGCGTACTGGCGTAACGGCGATGCGGACGATGCAATCAAGGAACATAGTGAAGCGATCCGGCTGCAGCCCTCGTTGGCAAATTCTTACCTGATACGGGGATCGGCCTACCTTGCAAAGGGTGAGGCAGAAAAATCACTTGCTGATTATGACGAAGTGATCCGCCTTCAGCCCGATCTAGCCAGAGCGTATTGCGATCGTGCTGATCTAGAGGATGACCTGTTTAAGCAACCGGAGAAAGCTCTTGCTGATTATACCCACGCGATCGAATTAGATCCAAAGTTCGAACGAGCTTACTTTGACCGCGGATCCCTGTTTTTCGGCCGGCGAGATTACGCGCACGCGATTGCAGACTTGACCGAAGCAATTCGCCTTAGTCCAAAGGACTTGGATCCGTATGCTGAGCGTGCACTTGCGTACTTACGAACGGGCGATCGATCACGAGCGTCGGCCGATGCTCAGATTGCGACACGACTAGCTCCGACAACAGAAATGGTGCAAACCCGAGTACTAGACCTCGAATTGAGAGCGACGGCTCACGAGATTCTGGAGCAATGGCAACTCGCCGAGCGTGATCTTAGGGACGCATGTCACGTCGATCCGGCAAGCCCGGACGCATACAATGGGCTGGCGTGGTGTCTGGCTACTTGTCCAGATGATCGTATACGGAACGGGCGTGAAGCTGTCGTATTGGCGACAAAGGCTTGTGAGTTATCGGGATGGCGTCGCGCTGGGATAATTGACACGCTGGCGGCTGCGTATGCCGAATCCGGAGACTTTGATCAAGCGGTGAAATACGAACAGCAAGCATTGCAGGATAGCAGGCTTCAGGCGCGACAGAGGCAAGGACTCGAGGATCACTTGCGTTCATTTCAGCAGCATCGGCCATATCGCCAAGACTTAGCTACCGACTAGTACCTTCTTGTTAGATCTTCGATGGTAAATCGTTGAGTCGATTGTCGCTTAATCGCATCCCTTCGGCGGGAATCACAATGCGTGCTCTGACCGGCCCATCCTGCCTCCAAACGTTGAGGCGCTGAGCCGCAACCTCCAAGTCGCCGTCCGCGGTCATCTCATCCTGCCGATGCTTGGGTAAACGTCAGCGCACCCAAATGAAGTGGCTTGTGCGCGACCCGCCACTTGCCGCCGCAACGGGTTAGAACCCCCAACGCCGAATACTGTAAGGCCGAGCTAATTCGAGAATTTTGCCGTTGCGTTTCGCTTTCGATTTGGAGGACGCTCAAGGTCAACGGATGCGATTTTCCAAGATCACTCTCGTCATGTTGGTCGTTTCGATGACGATCCTTAATGCGAGTGCTGGCTTACGCATCGTCGCGTATGGCGATAGTGGCGTATATGGCAAAGGCGTCGCCAGAAACGAAGCCTATCCGGCGCAACTTGAAGCGATGCTTCGACAGAAAGGTTACGACGTCACCGTCATCAACGACGGAATTAACGGCCTGACGTCAACCGATGCGGTCGCCTACGTAGGCAGTGTCGGAAAAGCAGACGTGGTGATCGTTCACGTTGGAATCAATGACGTGCACCAAGGCGTCCGCCCGGGAACCATTCAGCGAAACGTCGCGTGGATCATCGACAAACTGAAGGCGAACGGCGCGCGAGTGTTAGTGGTCAGCAATCCATTGGCGGACGTCTGCGACGTTGCGTTAGCGAAACGTACGCCGTGCGTGAAGTGGGGCGGCCATGTACCAGAAACACAGTACGTCGTGCCCGGTGACCCGCAGCAGCATTTGAACGCGGCCGGTCTTCACCTGTTAGCGTTGAAAATCCTGCCAGTGCTGGAGAAGTTGCTCGTTGCGAAACATTAAGGCGTCGAATTGTTCAAATGGTTGCGACGACGAAGACCTAACGAGGGGGCATGGGCACACGTCGCATCTAAGTCATGCTCAAGCATTCACTCACAAGTGGAGCGTACCGCCGCCGTGGGTCCGCCGTTCGCTCCATCGCTGGTTAAACCGTTTTTCGACGTCGCTTATCTCTCCGGCTCCGGCATTGACATCCCACCTATTATCGACCACTCCTTCCCGCTTCGAATCCATGGGTGTGTAATACGAAGCGTATGCGTTTCACCCTTTCCCTGTTTATCCAGCCAGCTGAAGGTTATCCAATAAGCGGCAAAGGCTACATAGGTTCGCATAGGAGGCTAAGTTATTCGTCTCGACGTATTGCCAGTATGCGCGCTCACGTTCCCAGAGTCTTTGTTCATCAGCTGCGATGTAGGCGGCAAATGTCTGCGCCGCCGCTAAGATGCAGAGTACTGAGACAAGGCGTGGCTTCATAGAGCTAACGAGAACAAGATGAGCCGGCGGAGGAAAGAGCGCGTCTCTCGGAGTGGAAGTTATCTTAAAGCGGAGCATAGCGTTTTCCGCCGTTCGCCCCATGGCATGGTTAGATGTGTGCTCGCCACCCGTGAATCACGCCGCCAATAACCAGGCCGCCGATACCCCCAAGGATGAGAATGGGAACATACTTGTGAGTGATCATGGCGTCAGGAAGGCTGATAAGCAGGCCGAATACGAGGCCCACCAGCCAGCCGGGCCAACCCGGCAACTGGACACAACCGATGACGAACCCAATGGTAAAGCGGCTGGTGAACGCCCCAAGCAAGGCGGCCCTCTTATCCGGGAAAGACATCGGAAGCATTAGACCGACATCCAGCGCGCCGAACACGACGCCCGCGATCAAACCAAGAATGACTTTCGACATGTCGAATTTCCTAGCGGAAGCGCTGCGCACTCACAACATCTAACGAGACAAAGCTCAGCCGCGGCTACCTGAGAGCGCGACTTCGCTGATCTGCGAGTACTTTAATCACCAAAGTACCAGGAAACAAACCGGGTAGCCGTCGGCTGCAGCGGTTGGTTAGACCTTGTGCGCTTCATCAACTTCTGTGTCGAGTGAAACGCCGCAATATGGGCAAAACCGTATCTTAGGCCCGAACGGGTTTCCGAAGTGTGCTGGAGGAAGGCCGAGACCTCCGCCGCACTTCGGGCAATGCAGAAATAACTGCGACACGCCAGCTGCTCCAGCGAAGACAAACCCGATGACAGCAGACGCGAAGAGCCATTTGCTGTGGAGCACTGAGGACAGCCAGCCGGCGATGACGAATAGGGCAGCGCCGCAAGCAATAAGCACATAGCATATGCGAAGACGTTGCTGCAGATACGCCCGAATCGTCACGTGTGGCTTGTAGGTCTAACTAGTATTAGACGAAAGTTCGTCTTTCGAGGCGAACAATTTTTCGCCTATCACAGGCGGGAATGCAGGGACGTTTCGTCAATGAAGCTGCGGATCTTCAGACCCCGGCCTGTTCCAAACGATGCGAATCGAGATTCTGATAAATCCGACAAATATGATTGACAACAGCCGTTCCTACCCTTCAACATCGCATTCTTAACTCCGAGTGACCTATTAACCCATGAAACGAAATATTCCTTGTCTCACCACGCTGCTCTGCTCCGCAACCGCCGGTTTGTTCGCGATCTGCACCGCCCACGCTGGTTACATCGTCACACTCACGCAGCAAGGCCCGAACGTCGTCGCCAACGGCAGTGGCGCGATTGATCTGACCGGGCTCACTTTTGATGGCACCAAATCAGCCGCGGGGGAGGGCATTTTTCCTAGCCGTGCCCTCATCGGAACCGGCGCCGCAGGCTCC
>JAFASN010000100.1 GCA_019244415.1 Verrucomicrobiota bacterium
GTTATGCCACGCACTTCTCCGGCCCGGCGCCGCGCTCCCGCTCGCTCCAACTCTTCTCATGCGGCATCCCGAGCGAAGCGAAGCGGAGGCGAGGGATCCCGCGGCGGAAGCGTAAAGGGTAGTTCACGGGATTCCTCGACTTCGCGCGGAATGACAAAGAACAAGTACGTGTACTATTTCGGCGACGGCAAAGCCGACGGCGATGGGAAGATGAAGCCGCTGCTCGGCGGAAAAGGCGCAAACCTGGCCGAGATGACGCGCATCGGTTTGCCGGTGCCTCCGGGATTCACCCTTTCCACCGAAGTCTGTACTTACTTCTATGCGCACAAGCGGAGCTACCCCCCGGACATGCAGGCGCAGGTGGAGGAAGGCATTCGCCGCATGGAGAAAATCATGGGCACGAACTTCGGCGACCGCAATGCCATGCCGTTGCTCGTGGCGGTTCGGTCTGGCGCGCGCGATTCCATGCCGGGAATGATGGACACCATTCTCAATCTCGGACTCAACGATGAGACGGTGCTCGCTGTCGCGGAAGCGACAAAGAACGAGCGGTTCGCCTGGGATTGTTACCGGCGTTTTATCCAGATGTACGGCGACGTCGTGCTCGGCGTGCAGAAACGGCCGGAGGAAGATCACGAGCCGTTCGAGACGGTGATCCAAGAGCTGAAGCACGAGCGTTATCACGAGGACATAGAGGACACCAAGCTAACGATTTCTGATTTGAAGCTGCTGGTGGAGCGCTTCAAAGCGCTGGTGAAAGAACGCACCGGCAAACAATTTCCTAACGACCCCTGGGCGCAGCTCGAGGGCGCGATCGGCGCGGTGTTCGGCTCGTGGATGAATGACCGCGCCATTGTTTACCGGCGCAAGTACAACATCCCGCAGGAATGGGGCACGGCCGTGAATGTGCAGGCGATGGTTTTCGGCAACACGGGAAATAACTCCGGCTCGGGTGTCGCGTTCACGCGCGATCCGGCGACAGGCGAGAAGGTTTTCTACGGCGAATTTTTGATCAATGCGCAGGGCGAAGACGTCGTTGCCGGCGTGCGTACTCCCGAACCCGTTGCCGATTTGAGGAAGCATCTGCCGAAAGCGCTGGTCGAGCTCGAGCGCATCCGTAAAATCCTCGAATCGCACTTCAAGGATGTGCAGGACTTCGAGTTCACCATTCAGGACGGCAAAGTGTTCATGCTGCAAACGCGCAATGGCAAACGCACTGGCCTTGCCGCCGTGAAGTTCGCCTGCGACATGGTGCGCGAAAAGCTGATCGACTGGGAAACGGCGATCCATCGCGTCCCCGCTGATCAGCTCGACCAGGTACTCGCGCCGGTCTTCGATCGCGCGTCGTTGAAAGGTGCGAAAGCAATCGCGACCGGTTTGCCGGCTGGGCCGGGCGCAGCTACCGGCAAGGTGTACTTCAACGCTGATCGCGCAGAAGCAGCCGCCGCCAAAGGCGAAAAGGTCTTGCTCATTCGGGTGGAAACGTCGCCGGAGGATTTGCGCGGCATGATTGCTGCCGAAGGAATCCTAACGGCGCGCGGCGGCGTCAGCTCGCACGCGGCACTGGTGGCGCGGCAGATGGGCAAGGTTTGCGTCTGCGGCGCGTCGGCATTGAACATCGATTATCGCGCCAAAACGATGAGCGTGGACGGGCAGGTCTTTCGCGAAGGCGAAGATTACCTGTCAATCGATGGCACAAGCGGAACTGTTTACGCCGGTCAGCTTCGCACCGCGCCCTCGGAGATTCTGCAAGGGCTGCTGCACGGCGACAAAGCGGCGCGCAAAACCGAGACGTTCCGGAATTTCAATCAGCTGATGGATTGGTGCGCGAAAGTCACGCGCATGAACGTGCGCACGAACGCGGACACGCCGGAACAGGTGGAGAACGCGGTGGCGTTTGGTGCGAGCGGCATCGGTCTGTGTCGCACCGAGCACATGTTCTTCGAAGGCGACCGCATCGACGCCATGCGCGAGATGATCCTCGCCCGCACACCTGAGGACCGGAAGAAGGCGCTGCAGAAATTGCTCCCGTATCAAAAAGGCGATTTCGCCGGCATTTTCAAAGCCCTCAAAGGCAAGCCGGCCACGATCCGTCTGCTCGATCCGCCGCTTCATGAATTTCTGCCGCAGGACGAAGCGACCCGCCGCGAGCTTGCGCAGACGATCGATGTTTCACCAGACGAAATCGCGCGCCGTGTACATGAGCTGCACGAGTTTAATCCAATGCTCGGGCATCGCGGCTGCCGGCTCGGCATTTCCTACCCGGAAGTGACGGAGATGCAGGCGCGCGCCATCTTTGAGGCCGCTGCGGAAGTGCAGAGAAGCGGGATCAAAGTGCGTCCTGAAGTCATGATTCCGCTGGTCGGCTTCAAGAAGGAGCTGGACAACCAGGTCGAAATCGTAAAGCGCGTGGCGCAAGAAGTACAAGCGGAGAAGAAAGTAAAACTCAATTATCTCGTGGGTACTATGATTGAAGTGCCGCGTGGCGCCTTGACGGCCGATGAGATTGCGGAAACAGCTGAGTTTTTCTCGTTCGGCACTAACGATCTCACGCAAACCGCGCTCGGCATGAGCCGCGATGACAGCGGTTCGTTCCTGCCGCATTACGCCGAGCTTGAAATCGTGAAGCGCAATCCGTTTGCCACCATCGACCAGAATGGCGCGGGACAGCTCATGGAGATCGCGGTTGAAAAAGGCCGGCGCACACGGCCCGACATTAAGCTCGGAATTTGCGGCGAACACGGCGGCGATCCTGACTCGGTGAAGTTTTGCGACCGGCTCGGGCTCGATTACGTGAGCTGCTCGCCATTTCGTGTGCCGATCGCGCGGCTGGCGGCGGCGCAGGCCGCTTTGGCTGCACAATCGTAGCGAGCGCCCACCTGCGAAAAGCAGTGGAACGCGGCGCGACCGGCGCGCAGATTGCCGGGTGCACATGCCGGCGAAAACAGATTGGGCGCGTATCCGGGATGATTTTCCAATCCTGCAGGAGTGCGCGCACGGGCAGCCGCTAATCTATTTCGATAACGCGGCAACGACGCAAAAACCGCCGGCCGTTCTCGATGCGCTGCGCCGTTATTATGAGCACGACAACGCCAACGTGCACCGCGGGCTGCACGAGCTGAGCACGCGCGCGACGGAGGCGTACGAAGGTGCGCGTGAGCGCGTGGCTGAGTACGTCGGTGCGGCGTCAGCGAGCGAGATCGTTTTTACGCGCGGGACGACCGAGAGCATTAACCTGGTCGCGCAATCGTGGGGCGGCGGTTTTCTCCACCGGGGCGACGTGATTCTCCTCACCGAAATGGAGCACCACAGCAATCTGGTGCCGTGGCAGCTCATTGCCGCGCGCACAGGAGCGCGTTTGCGTTTCGTGCCGGTGAACGACGACGGAACTCTGGCGCTCGATCAGCTGGACGCGCTGCTCACGGGTGAGGTGAAGCTGTTTGCGTTCACGCATGTTTCCAATTCGCTCGGCACCATCAATCCTGCGCGCGAGCTGTGCGCCAGGGCGCGGGCGGCCGGTGTACTCACACTGTTGGACGCGGCGCAAAGCGCCGGACACATGCCGCTCGATGTGCGGCAAATCGGGTGCGATTTCCTCGCGTTTTCCGGTCATAAAATGTGCGGGCCGACTGGAATCGGCGCGCTTTACGCCCGCTCTGAGATTCTCGAGCAGATGCCGCCGTGGCACGGCGGCGGCGAGATGATCACGAGCGTGACTCTCGAACAGAGCAGTTACAAAAAACCGCCGCACCGGTTTGAAGCAGGCACGCCAAATATTGCCGGCGCGATCGGGCTCGCAGCCGCCATTGAGTACATCGAGGGAATCGGGCGCGAAGCGATTTTCCAGCACGATTCGCAGCTCACGTCCTATGCGATGCAATGCTTGGCGGATATCCCGGGAATGCGCCTGCTGGGGCCGGCGGGCGAACGCGGCGCGATTGTCGGATTCGTGAGGGAGAACGCGCACCCGCATGATCTCACCACGTTCGCGGACCAGCACGGGCTGGCGTTGCGCGGCGGCCATCATTGCAATCAGCCGTTGATGCGCCGGTTCGGATTGCCGGGGAGTACGCGCGCCAGTTTTTATTTCTACAACACGCGTGAGGAAGTGGAACGCATGGCAGACATTCTGCGGAAGGCCGCGCGATTTTTCGCATGAACCCCGAGCTGGAAGAGCTTTACCAGGAAGTTATTCTCGACCACTCACGCCGCCCGCGGAACTTTGGCGAGCTCACCGACGCGACCGTGCGCGTGCATGGAGATAATCCGGCGTGCGGCGATGAAATCGATCTGGCGGTGAAATTCGCGGACGACGGAGCGTTCGAGCAGATCAAATTCACGGGGCAAGGCTGCGCGATCAGCCAGGCATCGGCTTCGATGATGACGCAGAAAGTGAAAGGCAAGACGCGCGATGACGCCGCGTCGATGTTGCGCGCGTTTCATGACCTTGTCACCCAAGGGGGCGATGACGAGCCGACCATGCTCGGGGATGTTCAACTTCTTCGCGGCGTGCGGAAATTCCCGCAGCGGGTGAAATGCGCGATGCTCGCCTGGCGCGCACTCGAGCAGGCGCTTGAGCAGCAAAACGGCGAAGCGACAGTATCGACGGAAGTGGAAACCTGAGTACGGCGCGCACGGCGCAGCGGTTTAGAACTCGGCGTTTTTCCCCTTTTCAAAAGCGAGCCAGGCACTCCACGCGCGGTCCCATTTCCCGCTAGCTGCCCAGGCTTGCGCTTCGAGTAAATGAAAGTACGCCGGCACCGCGCCGCGATTGGTAAAATGACGGATGGTATCGAGCGCATCGTCCACTTGGCCGCGCTGCATTTGCTGGCGGAAAAGTGAGTACCCGGCGGCGAGGCTATCTCGTTGATAAACGGCATCGCGCAATTGCTCGAACGACTGGCCTGTTTGCAGCGGCGGAAACGCCGTTTCGCTGTCGTACTTTTGCATCAGCTCGCAGGCGCCGCGGAAATCGCCCGCGGCGGCGCGCGCCTTGGCCACCGGACGCCAGGCAAACTGAATCCACTCTGGATGTTTGTTCACCGCCTCGAGCAGCGCCGCCGGATCACCGCGTTTGTCCCAGAGCTGGAAAAGCTCGCGTTTCTCTTCCGGCTTGAGTTGAAGAAGATCAGGATCGACGCCGAAGAATTTCGTAAAGGCAGGGCGAAACTCATCCGCACTGAGCTGTGCGAAATAAATCAGCGCCAGATCGTGCTCGGTCAGGGCAAGCTGTTCGATGACTTTGCGCGCGACCGGGTCCTGCAAAGTCGCGCGGTAGATGATGCTGCGGAAAACATCGCCACGAGCAGTACGCGCGCGATCGAGCGCGTCCCGCCAGGCGACCGCGGCAAGGTCAGGCCGGCGATGCAGCCAGGCGAAGCCCTCTTGCAAAGGCACGGTGTAAGAGTTCGGCTCGAGTACACGCGCGCGGCGAAAATCAGCAATCGCAGTCTCCGCCGGCGATCCCTGCGCCACTTCCGCGGCAGCACGGAGAAAGTACAACTCCCAGTCGAGCGGCGCCCACGCCAGGGCTTCCGTCGTCAGCTTTATTGTCTCGGGAAAATTGCGTCCGCGGCTCGCCACGGCGGCAAGCTGCTTCGCGTTTCCCACGCCGACACCGCCTGGCAGCATGGTGTCGGCGCGCGCGGCGAACGTCCACGTGGCGCCGCTCACCAGCAGCAGAATTCCCAAGACGCGAAAAATTCCAGATGTGAGTACGGATTTCTGGATCTGGACCTGGCTCGGCCGATGGAGCGAAAGCCCGAGCAGAAACATCGCAGCGTAGGCTGTTCCGACGCGATGGCCGGAGACATCGATCAGCCCGTGTACTGCGAATGCCAGCGCGCCGATGACGGCGGCGAGCCGAAAGCGCTGGTTAGTCCCCGCCTGCAACGGCAGCACACGCCGTAACAGCAGCGCGGCGCCAGTAATGACGATCAGAATTGCCGGCCAGCCGAGCTCAGCCCAAAGCCAAAGCCAATCGCTTTCCGGATGAAGGGAGCGAGTGTTGGCGCGCGAGGCGTTGCGGAAGAGCGCGAACACCGGCTCGAAATTCCCGAGCCCAACACCAGCCCATGGCGAGGAGCGAATCATCCGCCAGGCATCACGGAAGATTAGCCAGCGGAAATCGGACGTCGGGTCGGCGCCGGCGAATTTTTGCAAATGGAAACGCGCGAGTGTTGCACCGCCGGTGAGCAACAGTGCCGTGAGCAGTAGCAGGATGAACGAGGCTGCGAGCGCGATCGGCAGGGCGGTGCGGCGGGTGGTTGAGCCGATCCGCAGCGCCACGCCCGCCACCCACAACGCGGTGGCGGCAACCAAAAGCACAACACCGGCGCGCGAGAAATCGATGATGATGGCGGCGATGACAATCAGGAGCGCGATCGCCCAAAGAATCCAAGTGTTACGCCGGTAGCGGATCGAATCCTGGCCAGCGGCAAGGATGAGTACCGAGCTGACGCCGAAGAGGTCGCCCGTCTGGTTTCGGTTCGGAAACGGCCCGAAATTGCGCGCGTTAATCCAGAACGACGGGCTGTGCTGGGTCAGGTAGAGCAGGATACTAAGAGCAGCGATGAAGACGATGCCCCCGGCGAAAAGGCGCAACTGAAAACGCGCGACGCGCAACTCAAGCTGCTGCGCCGCGACGCGATAGAGCCAGCACATTCCCGCGAGCAGACTGACGAAACAACCGGCGGTGATCCAGGGTTGCGGCGAAAGCGTACTCGGCAGCGCGATGCCGAGGTCGCGGCTCATGGCTGTGCGCCATTGTGGAATGAAAAACCAGGCTTGCGGCAGGAAGCTGACGAGTGCGCAGACACCGAAGAGCAGGAAGATCAAATTCAGCCGCCAGCCGAGTGAGCGCCGCGGCGGCTGAACAAGGAGAAACGCTCCGAGTAGTGCGACGATAATCCCCTCGGCCCATTTCGCTGTCGCGCCGCCAAGGAACACGGCAAAGATCGGAAGCAGGGCGATGAAAAGGCTGCGCGCCCACTGGGCGGGTGTAACGCGGCGAATCGCAGGCTTGTCGTTAGGCATGAGGTGTCACGTGCACGCCAGCTGATGGTATGCGATTAGCTTTCCGATACGACAGCGTTTCGCATGCCTGCCCCGTTATGATAGTGCCGACTCTTACACGAGTTGAAGGCGCGCCGTCAACGCGTACCCTGCGCCAGGGAGTTTAGACGATGCTGACGCAGCGTTCCGAGGGCCTCCGCCGTCTCCTGCTTCTCTGCCAGATCCTGCTGGTGGCCGGGCTGTTCTGGTTTGGCGTCTGGGTCATGGTCACCTTCTACTCCGCCGGCGCGGACCTCACCTGGCGGCGGTACTCGATTTACTGCGTGCTCCTCGTACTGGGACTTACCCTGGAGTTTCTGGGCCGGGATAATTCGCGCGATTACCTCCTGCAAAATGAATTGCTGCGCCAGCACCGGCTCAGTTTACGCCAGACGTTCGCCAGCGTGGGCGCGCTCGTCATTTATCTCATCGCCACCAAGGACGGATTCATCTCGCGCCTCTTCCTCTTCAATTTCGTGCCCTGGCTTTATGTCGTGCTGCTCTTCTCGCATCATTACCTCACTCCGTTTTTCGCCCGGCGCATCTTCAACGGCATTCGCGAGGAGAAAACGCTGCTCGTCGGCTCGCCCGCGCGCGCCCGGCAACTTCGTAACTGGCTGCGGCTGAAGTCGGAAATTGGTTTGCACACGACAGGATTAATTTCCGTGGACCATTCGTCTGTCCACGACACTAAGCTGCCTATTCTCGGCCAGCCGCACGATTTCCAGGCAGTCGTACGTGAGTACGGCATCACCCAGGTGATCCTGCTGGAATTTCCTCACGACGAATCGAGCCGCGCCATCATCGACGCATCCGATCAGCTCGGCATCCGGCTCATCATTCTGAGCGACCTCGAGGAAACGCTGCGCCACCCCGTGGTGCACTTCGAAGACGGCGGCTTCCGCTTCATCGCGCTACGGGAAGAGCCGCTGGAGAACCCGATGAACCGTTTCCTTAAACGAACGATTGATATTTTCGCCTCAGCCCTCGTACTCATCTTCGTCTTTCCCCCGCTGGCGCTGATTGTCTGGCTCGCGCAACGGTTGCAATCACCCGGTCCGCTTTTGCATAAACAAATCCGCGCCGGCATTCAGAATCGCCGGTTCCTCATTTACAAATTCCGCACCATGCACGTCCATCATCACGATGTCGCGCGGCAAGCTCGCGACCGCGACGAGCGCGTCTATCCCTTCGCGCGTTTGCTGCGCAAGCTCAGCATCGATGAAGTACCGCAATTCTGGAATGTGCTGCGCGGCGAAATGAGCCTCGTCGGCCCGCGACCGCACCTGCTCGAGCACAACGATCAATTCGCGAAGTTAATGGCCAGCTATCATGTGCGCACGTTCGTCAAACCCGGAATCACTGGCCTTGCACAGGTGCGCGGGTTTCGCGGTGAAGCGCGCAAAGGCAGCGACATCGAAGGCCGCGTGGCGTGCGACCTCGAGTACCTGGAGAACTGGAATCTTTCCCTCGAGCTGGGCATCATTGTGCGCACCGTAGCGCAGGTCTTTCTGCCGCCACCGAGCGCGTACTAACCCAAGTACATCAGGCGACGCTTCGTTTGCCTTCTCTTTGAGCTCGCGGGTTGCGTTCGGGATTGCGCGCAGATACCCTCAGCGCGATGGCAAAGTCGCCGCTCGGCAAAGGTCTTGGCGCGCTCATTTCGGCGCAGCCGCCGATTTCTCGGCGACCGGTTCCTTTGGACGATGGTGGGGAGCGGATTCTCGAAGTACCGCTCGACTCGGTCACGCCCAGCCCGTTGCAGCCGCGCAAGGAGTTTGCCGCCGAAGCGTTACAGGAGCTGGTCGAATCAATTCGCCAACACGGCATCGTGCAGCCGCTGGTCGTTCGCGCGGTTGATGGCCGGCATGAGCTAATCGCGGGTGAACGCCGCTGGCGGGCAGCCCAGCAGGCGGGACTTGCGCGTGTGCCCGTACTGGTGCGCAGCGCGAGCGATCGCGATGTCCTTGAGCTTTCGCTGATTGAAAATCTTCAGCGCGCTGATTTGAACCCGGTCGAGGAAGCGCACGGTTACGCGCGACTGGCGAACGAGTTCGGACTGCGGCAGGAAGAGATCGCGCAAAAGGTGGGGCGCAGCCGCGCCGCGGTGGCAAACGCGATGCGGTTGCTCGACCTGCATCCGCAGGTGCAAACGTGGCTTACCCAGAACCTGATCTCCGTCGGCCACGCCAAGGTGTTACTCGGGCTGAAGGCACCGCAGGAACAGCTTGCCGTGGCGGAGACGATTCTGCGCCGCAGCGCGACCGTGCGTGACGCCGAGCGAATCGTGGCGCGCCAGCTCGGCACAACCAAGCCGCGCCGCCGCCGCGCCAGCTCGCCCTCATTAAATAATGCGTCCGTCCAGCATTTGCAGGATCGATTGCAGGAACATCTCGGGACGCGTGTACTTTTGCACCACGGCGAAAAGCAGGGCCGGATGGAAATTGAATATTATGGCGCGGACGATTTGCAGCGCATCATTGAGGTGATGGGGGTGCGCACGGAGAGCTGATGCTGCGTTATTCTGGTTCTTATCCCGAGCGCAGCGAAGCGGAAATGCCAGTCCGGCTCGGACCGAGGAATCCCGGAATATAACCTTAAAGCTATCGCTGCGGGATTCCTCGACTTCGCTCGGAATGACAGATGGTAAAGTCGCGTGTGAGTAAAAGAGAGCGGCGCGTTGCTCGCCTGGGTATTCTCGTACTGCTCGTCGCGACGGCACCCGCACGCGGCGACAACGTCTGGGAAAAATTTTCCGGCGCGAACGCGTTTGCGCACGTCCAGAATGTGGTTGAAATGGGCCCGCGGCCGGCAGGCTCCGATGCGCTGGAAAAATCGCGCGGCTACATTCGCTCCGAACTGGAGAAAAGCGGCTGGCGCGTTACCTCACAGACGTTCACGGACAAAACGCCGCGTGGCGCGATGACCTTCGTGAATCTCGTCGCCACATTTGGCGAGCACCCTGCGCCGTCATTTCTGCTCTGCTCGCATTACGACACGAAGACGTTTGATACCGTCCGCTTCGTTGGCGCGAATGACGGCGGCTCGAGTACCGGCCTGCTTATCGAAATGGGGCACGCCCTGGCAAGTGATCCGGCCCTGGCCGCGAAGGTTGAGCTTGTCTTTTTCGATGGCGAGGAGGCTTTCGAGGCCTTCACCGCGACTGATGGGCTTTATGGCAGCCGGCATTTCGCCGAGGAGCTGCGCGCCTCGGGAACGACGAAACAATTTCACGGAGGCATGCTGTTTGACATGGTGGGCAACAAATCGCTCGACATCACGCTGCCGCCGAATTCTCCCCCGGAGCTCACCCGCGCGATTTTCGCCGCGGCTGACGCGCTGAAACTGCGTGATCATTTCACCTATTTCCAGAGTGACGTGACAGACGATCACACGCCGCTGAATGCCGCGGGAATTCCCGTCATTGACCTGATCGACTTCGATTATCCGCCGTGGCATACGCCCGAGGACACGCTGGATAAAATCAGCGCGCAGAGCCTGGAGATCGTCGGCCGCGTCGCCCTCTACGCGCTGGCCCGGCTGGAGCTGAAATAAGGCTGCGGAAGAGTATTGCCTTTCCCGGCAAAAAACGTTAAACGCATTCTGGATAAAAAGCCCATGCCGCGCACGTTTCGAAAAAATGTTGGTGTACTTGGCCTCGGTATCATCGGCCGCCGCATCGCCGATCATCTGAGACATCAAGGTCTCTCCGTCTTCGTCTGGAACCGCACGCCGCGTCCGGTGCCGAACTTCGTCGGCTCGCCCTCCGAGCTGGCGCAGACCTGCAATTATCTCCAGATCTTCGTCTCCAATGACGACGCCCTCATGCGCATGATCCAGGTGATCACGCCCTCTCTTACTCCGCGGCACGTGATTATCCCGCATGCCACCGTTTCGCCAGACACAATGCGCGAGGCTGCGGCTTTAGTACAACGGCGCGGGGCGCGGCTGCTGGAAGCACCATTTACCGGCAGCAAGATGGCAGCGGAAAAAGGGCAACTGGTGTACTACGCCGGAGGCGACGAGGAGACGCTGCGCGAAGTACGGCCGCTGCTGGAGGCAAGCAGCAAAGCCATTCTGCACATCGGTGATGTGGGTCACGCCAGCATCATCAAAGTCGCGACGAACCTGGTGACGGCGGCGGAAGTACAGGCAGCGGCGGAAGCGATGGGGCTGGTGCATTACGCCGGAATACCGCTGGAGAAATTTGCCGAGGCGATGAAGCACAACGGCAGCAACTCGGCGACGCTGGAGATGAAGATTCCAGCGATCATGAACACGAACTTCGAGCCCCATTTCGCGGTCAAACACATGCTTAAAGACATGCAGATCGCCAACCGCCTCGGCCGGCAATTCGAGCTCGATCTCGGCATGGCCAGCGCCGCACGCGATCGTTTGCTCGATGAAGTGCGGCAGGGTCACGGCGAGGAGGATTACTCTTCCGTCTCGCGCGAATTTCTCCCTTTCGTGCAAAGCTCGAGCGCCGATCAGCTTCAGCCCGATTTATTCGCCCAGCTCGAGGCTGAAAGTACGCCAGCCGAGCCGCCGGATTTGCTCGAAGACGAAGAAGAACCGATGCCCGAGCCGGATTTCATCGAGCGGCAGATGGCGCAGCTGGAGCCGATCACCGTCGCGCAGCCGCATACTTACGGCGCGATCGAGCTGCCGCCGGCTGAACCGCTCGCGCCGCGGCACGAAGAGGAAGAGGTGGCCGAGATTACCCTTCCCGAGGCGCCCAAGCCATCGCGCGAAACCGCGCCTCCAGTGGCCGGGCCGCGCGAGCACGCTCCGAATCATCTTCACCCGCCGCCCGAAGAAAAACGAGGCGGCTTCTTCAGCCGCTTCCTCGGGCGCTCGGCGGATTATTAAGGTGGGGCAAACGTCCCGCTGGTCACGCCAGGCTTCCTCCACCTGCAAGCCTGAGAGATGACTCGTCTTCCAGCAAAGCGCTGGCCCTCCGGCGTAATTTTCGATCTCTCGCGGCGTACTAAGCTCCGAGTCACTGGCAGCGACCGGATGCGGTTCATGAACGGACAAACAACAAATGACGTCCGCAAGCTCACTGCCGGCGCAGCGCAGGAATCATGCGTCCTGAATGCGAAGGGCCACCTCGAAGCGCACTTGTTCCTCTTCGCCGCGGATGATGCGATTTGGATCGATGCCGATGAACAATTGCGCGAGCGTTTGCCGGCGCGGCTGGACCGCTATGTCATCGCCGATGATGTACTCATCGAAGATGTAACCGAGCAGTTTGCCTTGTTCCACGTACTCGGCGAAACGCCGGCGCAGTTGCCGGGGACATTTCACGTAAGCTCGACTCGCCTCGGGACACCCGGTCATGATGTGTGGTGTGAAGCGGCAGAGGCCAATTCGGTGAAACAGATGCTCACGAGCGATCAGGAGTTTCTCGACGACGCTGCTTTTGAAACAATCCGTGTGGAAAACGGAATTCCGCGCTGGGGCCGTGAGCTAACGCCGGAAATTATTCCGCCCGAAGCGAACCTGGAGGATCGCGCCATCGATTACGACAAAGGCTGTTACATTGGCCAGGAAGTGATTTCACGCATGAAGATGAGCGGGCAAACGCGGCAGCGATTGTGCGGTGTCATCGGCGACCGTCAGCTCACTGCGGGAATGGAGTTGCGTCACATGGAGAGCAAACCCGTCGGGAAGATCACGAGCGCGATTTTTTCTCCCCGATTGCAAGCGCACATCGCCTTGGCAATGCTGAAGCGCGGTTTCACTGAGCCGAACACGGAATTGATTGTTGCTGGAAATGAACATCTGAGCGCGCGCGTCACCGCGTTGCCATTCAATTTTTCGCATGGCGAAGGTCACCCTCAGCCACGTTTATAAGACTTATCCCGCCGAAAGGAAGGGTCCGAGCGTCACTGCGGTCGAGGATGTGAACCTCGAAATCGCTGACCGCGAGTTTGTGGTCCTGGTCGGTCCTTCGGGCTGCGGCAAATCGACGACGCTGCGCATGATTGCCGGTTTGGAGGAGATCTCGCGGGGCGACATTTACATCGGCGAGCGGCGCGTGAACGACGTCGCCCCGAAAGATCGCGACATCGCGATGGTGTTCCAAAACTACGCGCTCTACCCGCACATGAGCGTTTACGACAACATGGCGTTCGGGCTGAAGCTGCGGAAGTACCCGAAGGCGGAAATCAAGAAACGCGTAGGCGATGCTGCGAGCATTCTCGGCATTGAGAACCTGCTCGATCGCAAGCCGAAGGCGCTCTCTGGCGGGCAACGCCAGCGCGTGGCGGTCGGCCGCGCCATCGTGCGGCAGCCGAAGGTGTTCCTGTTCGATGAGCCGCTCTCGAATCTGGACGCTAAGATGCGTGTGCAAATGCGCACGGAAATTACCAAGCTGCACGGGCGTTTACAGGCCACCATGATCTACGTCACGCACGACCAGGTGGAGGCCATGACGATGGGCGACCGCATCGTCGTCATGAACAACGGGCGCGTGCAGCAGATCGATACGCCGCTGAAGCTTTATCACGAGCCGGAGAATGTTTTCGTGGCGGGATTTCTCGGGAGCCCGCCGATGAATTTCCTGCAAGGCGAAATCCGCCAGGCCCGCGGCGTACTTACCTTCAGGGAAAGCGGCGATGGCACAGTCGAGGTGCGGCTCGAGAGCCAGCCAGCGGCACAAGAACTTGCCGGTAAACCCGTTCTGCTCGGCGTCCGTCCAGAGGATATTGAGATCGCCGACCGTTCGCAACCGCTGAACGGAGCCGCGGTTTTCCCGGCCATCGTGGACATCGTGGAACCGATGGGCGCCGAGACGAACCTTTACCTCCAGACCGGCGCACACACGCTCGTCTGCCGAAGCCAGCGTTCGCTTGAGCATTCCGAAGCCGGGCGCCGGTTGCAATTCGCGCTGGACGTCAGCAAAGCGCACCTGTTCGATCCGCAGACCGGGAGGCGGATTGTTTGAGCCGACGGAACCGAAACGACGCAGACAGGACAAACGCGTCATAAGTGGCTGGTTTGCTTCGTACTCACGTGGCGGCCACGAAGAGACGGTGAGGTAAGTACCGCGCTAAGCGCCTTTGGCGGCGCAGCTTCGAGCGATTTGTGTTGCATTTTTCCGCTCTCTACCGGTAGGCTTCAAAGCCCTGCCACCTTGATATGAATCAAAGACTCTTGGAAGAAATTGGCCGAACCCAGCGGCTCGGGATTCTTAACGCTCTAAAGCGTAGCCGCGGCCTTTCGGTGAACGAGCTCGTGAGCAAAATGGGAATGAGCTACATGGGCATCAAACAGCATTGCCTCACTCTCGAGCGCGACGGTTACCTCGATACGTGGCGACGGCCACAGAAAATGGGCCGGCCGGAAATGGTGTACCGGCTGACCCGGCGCGCGCACGACCTCTTCCAGGCGGACAGCAACCGCTTCACCCTCGAGCTGCTCCAGTCGATCCACGAAATTCATGGCCCGAATGCGCCGGAGAAACTGCTCTACAATTTGTACGAGAGAAAAAGCGTCGCGCTCAAGGAAAAGGTGAAAGGGGAAACGGTGACCGACCGCGCCAGGGCTCTGGCCAAAATCCGCGACGCCGAGGGTTATATGTCCGAGTTCAAGATCGATGAGCAGGGACCGCAAATCTTGGAGTGCCACACGCCGCTGCAAAATGTGCTCGATAAGTACCCGATCATCGGCCGGCTCGAGCAGCAGATGTTCGAGCAATTACTCGGCACGCCGGTGCGCCGCGAAGAAACGCGCAACTCCGGGCTGTACGAGTGCGCGTTTTATTTCTTGGCGTGACTCTGTAGAGGAGGTCTGTGACCGCCGGGGTTTCCGCTGCTGTCATCGAGCATTTGCCGCGGGTGATTGATGGCGGCCGTTATCCGGCAAAGCGAGGGCTGGGCGAAGACCCTCGTACCCAGCATCTTCAACGACGGCGGCACCGACAGCGCGAACCGCACTCAGCCGAGATTCCAGCTTCGTTCAGAGACGCAGCATCGGGGGCGTTTTGTTCGTGATGAGCGATGGCAGGGCCGCACACGGCGCTAATCTTCCTTCATTATCTCGGCAATTTTCCCATACCGCGTAAGAGTACGAAGAGGCTCAAAATCTGAGTCATGCTTGAACCATTGCCGAAGATCAGATCCAAGACGCGGCAGTGACTTTTCCAGCAGGTCGAACGCCGTATCCATTTCGCCGAGCTTCACGTAACCGCAGGCGAGATTGTATTGCGCGAGGGGATCGTCCGGATCAATCGCCAGCGCGCGCGACATCCATTCTCTGGCCCGATCATTCTCGCCGAGCTCAAAGAGCGCAGCGATGCCTAAGTGTGCGGGTCGCGGGTCTTCCGCATGCAGGGAAAGTTCGCGCTCGGCTAGCTTCACTCCTTTGCGAGCCGCGTTTTTTGCGTCTTCATCGCGTCCGAGCGACCGGTAAATCTGAATCAACAGGCATTCGGATTGGTAATCCTCCGGGTTGATTTCAGCAGCGCGTTCAAACAGCGCGGCAGCGCGTTCCATGTTCCCTTGGGCGAAGTTGGCCCGAGCGTAGAGATAATGGCTCTCGAAAGAGTTTGGATCCAGAGCGATCGCTTTTTCGAATTCCGCTGCCGCGTCCTCACGTTGGTGCATGAGCGACAAGGCAGCGCCGCGCGAGGCATGCGCTTCTGCGAGCTTGTCGTCTAACGTCAATGCCTTCGCGCTATTTTCCAGAATCAGCTCAGTGGGAATATCTTCGCGACACCAAAGGACGAGGAAGGAATCGCAATCGGCCATTCCAGCGTAGGCGCGGGCATAAAGCGGATCTAGCTCGACGGCCCTCGCGAACATGAGGCGCGCGAGCTGAAAATAACGCTTCGATCTGCGATGAAAGAAGTCACGACCGCGCAGGTAGTAGGTGTAGGCCTCGACGTTGCCGGTAGGCGCCTGGGCAATATTCTTTTTCTCCTGCGGCAACAGTTTGACCTTGAGCTGCTCGACAATGGCGTGGGTGATTTCGTCCTGAATGGCGAAGATATCAGTCAGATCGCGATCGTAGCGATCGGCCCACACGTGCCCTCCGTCTCTTGCTGAAATGAGCTGCCCGGTCACACGCACGCGCGCGCCGGCTTTCCTGACGCTACCCTCAAGAATGAAATTCACTCCCAGCTCTTTGGCCGCCTCCTGCACCTTTACGGTCTTGCCTTTGTAAGTGAACACGGTGTTGCGCGCGATCACGAACAGGCCGGACACTTTCGACAAATCCGTGATCACATCCTCGGTGATGCCATCGCTGAAGTACTCCTGCTCGGGATCCCCGCTCATGTTCACGAACGGCAGCACGGCAATCGAGGGCCGCTGCTTTGCCTCAGGCGATCCGGCGTCCACGCCCGCCGCGCGTTCAAGCGTGATGCTATAGACACGCACGGGCGTCTCGATGTTCTTCAACCGGCGCTCCCCCATGTCCGCAAAAGTCAGGTCAAGCCGATTGCCGACGTGATCGCGTACTGATTGCGAAACGGCGATCCCACCCACTGGCGCAATGCTCTCCAGCCGCGCGGCCACATTCACGCCATCGCCAAAAATGTCGCCTTCCTCCACGATGATGTCTCCAAGGTTCACGCCGATGCGAAATTCGATGCGCCCATTAGGCTCGCCGGCGTTGCGCGCGCGCATGGCGGATTGAATGTCCACCGCGCACGCCACCGCGCTCACCACGCTGGAGAATTCCACCAGCATCCCGTCGCCCGTCAATTTAACGATTCGCCCGTTGTGCTCGCTGATCTTCGGCTCCGCCAGACTCGTGCGCAGCATTTTCAGCCTGCCCATCGTGCCTGCCTCATCCGCGCTCATGAGCCGGCTGTAACCGGCGACATCGGCAGCCAGAATAGCGCTCAATCGGCGTTCCATACGGGTGGCGACGCTACTGGGCAGCACCGCCGGCGCTATTCTACAAGCAACTGCGAGGGATGTAAGAGCGAAATTCCGCGGCGATTTGCGTTGAAATAAACCGGCCATTTGCCTTTGCCTTAAATTCCTTTGAATTTGAACGCCCATGCTTCGGGCGTTTCCCACCGCCGTCATCGAGAACTTACAGCCGCTAGTCGATGGCGGTCGCTACCCGATCAAACGAGTCGTGGGCGAGGACCTCGTGGTCGAGGCAGACATTTTCAAGGATGGCCATGACGTGGTGGCGGCCGCGCTGAGATGGCGCTTGCTCGGCGAATCGCACTGGCACGAAACACCGATGCATTTCATCGATAACGACCGCTGGCGCGGCGTTTGCACGTTCTACGAGAACGCCACTTATGAGTACACCGTCGAAGCGTGGACGGACACCTTCGCCGCCTGGCAGCACGAGTTCTCCACCAAATTCAAAGCCGGTGTTACGCCGCTCGTCAGCGAGGCGCTCGAAGGCGCGGCGTTGATCGAGTATGCGGCCGGCCGAGCGCGTGAGCCCCATGACGCAGCTCGCTTGCGCGACATCGCGCAGGCCGTTCGCGCCAGCGCGGCCCCCGAAGTCGAGGCGCTCATTCACTCCGGCGAGCTCGAGGTGCTGATGAAAACCTACCCCGACCGTAGCGCCGCCACGCAATGGGCGCCGGCGCCGCACGTCATCGTTGACCGACGCCGCGCGCGCACAGGCGCATGGTATGAGTTTTTTCCGCGCTCAGCCGAAGGCCTGCCCGACCGCGGCTCGACCTTTCGCGAGTGCCTCGGCCGCGTCGATGACGCGAAGGCGATGGGGTTCGACGTCATCTATTTCCCGCCGATCCACCCTATCGGCACGACCAACCGCAAAGGCCGCAACAATTCAATCAAATCCGAACCTGGCGATCCTGGCGTACCTTACGCCATCGGCAATCGCCATCTCGGTTTACCCAATGGCGGCGGACACAAGGACATTGAGCCCGCACTCGGCACGCTCGACGATTTCATCTGGCTCGAGAACGAAATTCGTGATCGCGGCATGGAGATCGCGCTCGATTTCGCCATCAACTGCTCACCCGATCATCCCTACGTCGCCGAGCACCCGGAGTGGTTCTATGCCCGGCCAGATGGCACCATCAAGTTCGCCGAGAACCCGCCCAAAAAGTACGAGGACATCTACCCGCTGAACTTCCGCTGCGGCGACTGGCAGGCGCTCTGGCAGGAGATGAAAAGCATCATCCTCTTCTGGGCCGAGCGCGGCGTGCGCATTTTCCGGGTCGACAATCCGCACACGAAGCCGGTGCCGTTCTGGGAATGGCTGATCGGTGAAGTACGGGCGGAATTCCCCGATGTCATCTTTCTTTCCGAAGCGTTCACCAAACCGAAAATGATGAAGGTGCTGGCGAAAGCGGGGTTCACCCAGAGCTACACCTACTTCACCTGGCGTACTTACAAAGCCGAGCTGATCGAGTACTTCACCGAGCTGACCCAGACGGAGATGCGCGAATACTTCCGCGGCAATCTCTTCACCAACACACCTGATATTCTCCCGTTTTTCCTCCAGGAAGGTGGCCGCCCGGCTTTCATGATTCGCGCCGTTCTCGCCGCCACGCTCTCCAGCACTTACGGCATCTACTCAGGGTTCGAGCTTTGCGAAAATACACCGCTGCCTGGCCGCGAAGAGTACCTCGATTCGGAAAAGTACCACTTCAAAAAACGCGATTGGAACGCGGCCGGAAACATCAAGGAGTACATCACACGACTAAACCATATCCGGAACGAAAACCGCGCCCTCCATTTCTACGATAACCTCCGCTTTTACCACGCCGATAACGACAACATCCTCTTCTACGGCAAAACCACACCCGCACGCGACAGCATCATCTTCGTCATCGTAAACCTCGACCCATTTCAGACGCACGATTCCTTCATCGATGTGCCGCTCGAGCTATTTGGCCATGCCGAAAACGAGCCATTCATCGTCCACGATTTACTAAGCGACGAGCACTACACCTGGCGCGGCCGCCGCAACTACGTAAAGCTCGAGCCGCAAACCCGGCCCGCCCACATCTTCCGAGTACGGCGCCTCGAGCAGGTCCGATGATCCTAGTTGGGTATGACTTGCGCTCTGTCTGAAGTTTGATGCGGAGCTTTGGTCAGCTGCGTGTCAACTTACGCCAAGTCCGTCGCGCGAGAAGCGGTGCACCGAGCGTGAGCAACACGAAGGTGGATGGCTCCGGAATGATGGCGAGATTGTTAAAGAACAAGTCGTCCTGCGACAAGCCGCCATCGGTAGTCGCAGCATTGTAAACGTTGATGCCGGCCGCGATACCCTGGTAGCCGAAGCCAGGAATGCTCGATTGCGTGCCGCTTAGCCCGCCGCTGCGGACGATCGTCCAAGTACCGCCGGCGAGACTTGTCTGGGTGATGTAAACGGTGAAAACGGTGTTCGGGTCGTAGGCCATGTTGAAAAGGTTGGTGGTGCCGCCGCCGGTATTGTTCACGCTGTAATCGTTCCCGCCGATGTTCAGATCGAAGATGTTGTTGCCGCTGGCATCGACGACATCGAAACCTTTGTTGCCATTTCGATAGTTGACGGCGATCTGCATGGTGAACGTCTGGCCGATGAGAAGCTGGGAATCGAAGTACCGGACGGCATTCACATACGCGCCATTGTAACCGTAGAGGCCAAACGAAACGCCCGAGCTATTGATGTTGCCCCCGCTGTTTCCCGGCGCAAGCGTAGTGGAATCACCAATAAAGGCGCCGGCCGTGGTGGTTCCGGTCGGACCTGTCGTAATTACCCATGGAGTGAAGGTAGGTGCTCCGCCATCTTCGCCATTGAATGAGCCGGAGCCGCTGGGGCTATACCCTGGGTTAGCCGCGTTGTCAGAGCCTAGCGTGGCTGCTTGGACTGCTGGAATCCCGAACACTATTAAGGCACCAGCTACCAGTCTGAACCACATTGCGAATTGCGAGGCTAATCAGGATCGCCGAGGCGAGTCAAGCCTTCCCACGAACGAGACAATCGTTGGCGAGGTACAAACATCGTTTGAGCTTCGCTGCGCTCGGAATACGGAGCGGTTGTTGCTAAGAGGCGCGCTCCGTTTATCGTAAGCGCCAGTTCGCCGCATGAAAAAAATCCTCTGGCTGTTTCTCGCTGCGGCCAGCGCTTCGCCGCTCCTCGCGCAATCGCCATCCCCCGGCCTGCCGCCAGACGTTCCGCACGCCCAAACGATCTTCGATGCCATGCGCTCGGCGGGGCCGGTGATGATCTTCCTCGTTCTGCTTTCCATCGTCTCGGTCATGCTCATCATCGTGTACTTTTTGACGATTCGGCGCGGCGCGATTGTCTCGCGCGGTTTCATGGCCACGGCGGATGCGCTGCTGCGCAAACGCGATTATCTCGGGTTGCTCGCGGTATCGAATCGCCACGGCGAAGCGGTTGCCCGCGTGGTTCAGCAGGTGCTCGATTTCACCACGAAGAATCCGAACGCTGATTTTGCCCAGGTGCGCGAGATCGCGGAGACGGAAGGCTCGCGCGTCGCTTCCAATCTCAACAATCGCGTCACTTATCTGGCGGACATCGGAATGATTGCGCCGTTGCTCGGATTGCTCGGCACCGTCATTGGCATCATCAGCTCATTCGGTGCGCTTGGGGCGGACATTGGCAGCGCGCGTTACGTGGCGCTTTCACGCGGGATCAGTCAGGCGTTGTTTAACACTGCGGCTGGTTTAGCCATCGGTATCCCGGCGATGATTTTCTACGCCTTTTTCCGCGGGCGTTCGCAGCGGTTGATTTCGGAGCTGGAGTCGGCCGTCACGCACATCGTCGCGCTGCTTTCGTTGCAGTTCAGCAAGCGGCAGGAGCGTTCGCCGGCGCTGCTGGAATCAGATTTTTGACGGCTGTCATTCTGAGCCGAGTGAAACGGAAATGCCAGTCCGGCTCGGACCGAACGTTGCGTCAGCTTCAAGGTTGCACGTCGCGATTCCTCGACTTCGCTTGGGATGACGGAGGTAAGTTGCTATGAACTTTCGCGGCCGGGTCGCGACGCAACACCCGGGCATTCAGCTGGCGCCGTTGGTGGACGTACTCATGCTGCTGCTGATTTTCTTTTTGCTGACGTGGAACGCGGCGCGCAACGAGAACGAGCTGGACGTGAAAGTACCGAAGGCGACGGCGGCGAAGGAGAAAGCGGCGCCGCCGGGCGATGTGGTGGTCAATGTTCGTACTGACGGCACCATTGTGGTGAACCGGCGCACGATGACTTCGCCGGAATTAAACGATTTGCTCAAGAATTTGGTCAAACTTTATCCCGAGCAGGCGGTGGTGATTCGCGGAGACGAAGGCGGCGCTTACAAGAACGTGGTGAACGTACTCAATATTTGCAGCGAAGCGGGAGTGACGAACGTCGCGTTCGCCACCGCGAAATGAAGCGCGGCATTGCCGCGGAGTTCGCGGGCGCGGGAAACGGAGCCTTCACTCTAAAATGCACCGCACTGGCGCTGCTTTCGACGTTGGGCACTGCTTTTGGCCAGGATGTGCGCCGGGCGCAGCCAGTCGATGAACCGCCCATCGCGCGTGCGCTTCCGGCAGACGACGACGCCACACCGCCACCCGCCGCGGCAGTGGAACCCGGGAGCGATAAGCCACCCGCGGATGAACAACCGAGCGACAAACGTCAGCTCGATTATGCGAACGCGCTTTTCGGGCGCAAAATGTACGACCTTGCCATTCCTGAGTACGAGAAATACCTGAGCGATTATCCGACCGGAAAGGGGCGAGCGAACGCGTTGTTTGGCCTGGGCGAGAGCTATCGCGCAAGCGGGAAGAGCGGCTCGGCCCGGCTGAACTTTCAGAAGGTGCTGGACGACTATGGTGACAGCGAATTCGCCGGACCGTCCGCCTACGCCCTCGGGGTGATGGCTTTTTCGCAGAAGGATTACGGCATTGCGCAGCCGCTGTTCCATAAGGCGTCGATGAAATCGAAGGATGCGGCAGTAGCGTTATCGGCAAAATATTTCGAGGCGCGCTGCCTGGAAAACATGAAGCGCAATGACGACGCTCTCGCGCTTTACCTGCAAGTGGCCGAGCAGAAAAGTGAGTACCGCGCTGACGCGCGCGCCACCGCAGGCGCAATGCTGCTGGCGCGCGGACGGCGCGCGGATGCGCTGAAGCAATATGAGGCGCTCTCGAACGAGGCGGAAAAGCCGGCCACGAAAGCGGAAGCAGCCGTGCGCGCTGGTCTTATCGCTACTGATCTCGCCACAGCAGATCGCGGCAAGCTTAACAAAGAGCTGGTGGATAAAGCGCGCACCCTGCTCGATCGCGCACGTACTTCTCCCGAGGCCGGCAGGTGGAAAGGCATCGCGCAGGCCGGATTGCTGCGGCTGGACTATCAAAGCGGCCAGTTCGCGCAACTGGTCGCTGAGTACAAAAAATTCGCCGAGCAATTGCCGGATGAAGCGAAACCGGAAGCGATGTTGCTCGCGGGCAACGCGCAACGCCAACTCGGCCACACCGCCGAAGCCGAAGCACTGTACCGGCAGATCATCGACAAATTCCCGGGCCGCGAGGAAGCGAAGGAAGCGCGTTACCAGCGGCTGATCAATGTTTACAATTCCGATAGCCACGCCCTGATCGCCGAAGTCGATGAATTCCTAACGACGAACCCGGCGCCGGAACGGGCGGAGCAGGCGCGTTTGCTTAAGGCCGAAGCGCTTTACAAGCAGGGGAATTTTGCCGACGCCGCGCGCATTTACGAGCAGCTGCGCTCCTCGACTCTTGCGCCAAATTTGCGCGCGGAAGCTGCCTACAAACTCGGCTGGTGCGCGGTGCAAATAAAAGATCCGGCGCGGATCATCGAAGCCTTCAGCTATTTCCTTAAAGCGTTTCCCGATTCACCCCAGGCCCCAGTCGCCCTGGTGCAACGCGCCACCGCTTACCAGCAAAGCAAGAACGTGGACGCGGCGATAAGCGATCTCGATACGCTGCTGACGAAATTCCCCAAAGCGAAGGAGCGCGAGGGAGCGCTCGAGCAGAAGGCGCTGTTGCTCGGGGAACAAAATAAGCCGGCCGAAATGTCGAAGACATTCGCCCAATTGCTGAAGGAATTCCCGAAAACGCCGGCGGCAGCGCAGGCGAATTATTACATCGGCAAAGCGGCGTTTGACCTGAAAGAGTACAAGCGCGCGCTTGCCCCGCTGGATGCGGCACGGCGGCTGGACCGCGAACGCTATGATGAGCTCGCGACGGTGCGGATTATCCTGGCCGACTACTACCTGCATGATCGCCAGGGTGCGACGAGCGAAGTGGATGGTTTGCTGACGAAAAACCTCGGGAACCGTGTTCCGGCCGAGGTGCTGGAATGGCTCGGAATCGAGTTCTACAACGAGAAGAATTACGCGCTGGCGGAGAAATATCTCAGCGCCTTGTCTCGCCTGGATAATTCCGCGCAGATCAAACCGGACTACTGGTTTTACCTCGGCGATGCCGCGACCAAACTGAAGAACTACGACGAGGCGGATAACGCGTTCACCCGTTACCTGCAAACCTCAACCGATCCGGCGGGCAAAGCGAAAACGCTGCTGGCGCTTGGCGCGACCAAGATTGCGGCGCACAAAGCTGATGACGCGGAAAAAATCGCGACTGAGATCATGAGCTTGCAGCCGGAGGGAAAGGTGAATGCGGAGGCGCGCTTGCTCGCCGGCGATGTACAGTTTGAACGGCAGCATTTCGACGACGCCGGCAAAGCTTATGCCGGTGTGGCGTTGCTCTACGACGACCCGGCGATTACGCCGCGCGCGCTCGACAAAGCAGCCGAGGCGTATCGGCGCGCCGGCAAGACGGAAGAAGCCGATCGCGTGGCGAAACAACTGCGTGATCGTTACCCGAACTACGCCGGAGGATAGCGCAACCGATTCCGTGTTAGGGCGGCCGGCTACAACACCAGCGTTTCGATCGGCAGTGGCGCGAGGAAATCGCTCGTACTTTTGATCTGCAAGACAGGTTTGGCCAAATGCGCCGCGAGAAAACTTGCGTCGGCGTTTTCGGCCACACCTCCGCGCGCGACCAAATGACAGCGTGCCAGTGATTCAATCGTGCGCCTGAGTTTTTCTTCCAACTTTTGCCCATGCTTAAACTCGACCGTGCAGACGCCTGGCGCAGTCGCTTCCACGAAGGGCGAGAGAGTGAAGCCGTGATGTAACAGAATTTCGTTTACCTGTTGTTCCTGTTCGCGTGCACGCGCCTTGATGATGAGATGCAGACAACGCGCGAGCGCCTGGCTCGGAGCCATGCCCACGTGCACACCGGCAGCTTCGGCGGCTTCGTTAATTTGTAGTAACACGGCTTTGCTCGCGGCGTCGTCGAGCACAGCCAGCGGTTTGTCGCGCAGCTCGGGTTGATGCCGCGCCATGGCCTGCAAATAAAAATTCGGCAGCAGGATGGTGGCGAACATGGCCATTTGTCATCGCGAACGAGGCGAAGAGCAGTCGAGGGATTTTGAAGAGGTTGCGCTGAAGGTTGAGCGACCAGATGCCGCAGCGTTGTTCGCGATCACGGCGGAGCGACGCGGACGCAGCCGTACTTGCGCGAGTGCGTCATCCTTTTGTAAATCGGCGAGCTGCCATTGGTTTTCCAGCACGAGTTTGGTGCGCGCGCTGGGCACCAGATTATGCCGACTCATGACGAGAAATGCAGTGGGCGATAATTCCACCAGGCGTTGCAGCCGATACCAGCTTGTCGCCGGAATGCGCCGCAGCTCTTCCGCGGGATTGAGAACAAGATCAAGAATCACGAGAGAGAAATTGCCGTCGCGCAAAAGCAGATCAGTGGCTTTCATCGCTTGTGCTGCTGTCTCGCATCGTACCCAGAGCAAATGGGCGAGGGCCGCTGCGCTAATCGTTTGTACATCTAACGAATCGCGGCCGTCTGCGAGCGCGAGAAAAAAATGTTGCCGGCGCGCCACTTCGAGCAGGCAATGAATGAGCAAAGCCGAACCGGCGCTTGGCCGCGGCGTCGTCAGCTCGGTGATACTGCCTTTGGGCAAACCGCCAGCTCCATCAAAAACGTCGAGGCCGGTGAGGAATTCGCCGGGGCTTGCGGGTAACGCCGCCTGGCCGAAGCGCTCGGTAAGGACGTGGCGCAGCTCGACGATCTTGCGATTCGCTGCCATGGCGCAAACTGGCATGTGAACACGTTATGTTCAAATGAACATAAAATAATAGGTCACGAGTTTGCGCCCTGCTGGCTCGACAACACCCAAGCGGCAAACGTTTTCTCAAATCGGAAACCCAGAAGCCGGAAACTGCTGCGATCCTCGAACAACCGTACTTAACTGCTCATCCCGGCGGTGAGCGACGGCGATTACAATACCGGCATCGCTCCGTCGCCTTTGTTTTTACCCCGCGGCTCGATTCACCTGCCGTACTTTCCTCGTCCGGCCGCGCTTCACGATTTGGCCGCTTTGCTCCGGGCAGGTGCTGTCACCGTACTTCGCTGCCGCCGAACCAGCGACACCATCACACCTTGAATGCGCAGATCATGCGCCGGATGCAGATCTGGATATTCCGGGTTTTCCGCTTTCAAGTACGGCTGTCCCCGCTCGACCACGAACCGTTTCAAGGTCGTCTCGCCATCGATCAGCGCTGCGACGATGTCGCCGTTCTTCGCTTGTTTGCGGTCTTCCAGAATGACAATGTCGCCATCGAGAATGTGCGCGCCCACCATGGAATCGCCACGTACTTTCAGCGCGAAAGTACGGCCATTGCGCGAAACATTGGCCGAGCGCGCGTCGAGCGACACGTGCCCAAGCACCGTCTGTTCGGTAAGCGCAGCCATACCCGCCGGAATTTGCCCGTAAATGGGAATGTCGGTGATGCGTACTTTCTGCACCGGCGTGATGAGAGCCCGCGCTTTGCGCGCCTCGCGATCGAGGAAGCCTTTGCGCTCGAGGGTGGCGAGGTACTGCATGACCGAGGTCTGGCTGGCCAGGCCAAAGTGCTGCTGAATCTCACGCGTACTCGGCGTGACACCCTTTTCCCGCTGCTGAGATTGGATGAAATCGAGAACGCTACGCTGCCGGTCGGTAAGCATTCGTCGAGAATATTGCCGCGAGCCAGGCCAGGGCGCAAGTTCAAATGAACATGTCAGCCGGGCGGGTTCATCGTCAGGGCCGCTTCGTTCAAAATATCTCGCCAGCGTGTCAGGAATGAAAACCGGTGATACAACGCGTCCGCTTGCTGCTGCACGGCGGGATCGCTGCTCCAGCGCTGATCAACATTCCAGAGCTCGTCGTTCGCCTTGTTAAACGCATGCTCGATGCGGCCGCTCAATAACGTGATCGCGTTCTGATTCCGGCTTTTGATTGCCGGTACGATCTCCATGAACAGTTCGACGAGATCTGGTGGAATATCGCTGGACGCGCTCGCAGGTACTTTGCCTTCGAGGGTAAGCAAATGTTGCAAGCGCAGTTTGGGATCGCGAAGCGTGCGATAAGCGGCTGCGACTTCGGCGAAACCGGATGAGGACGGCGTCGCATCCGGGTGCGTGTCCCGCGCCAGTTCGTGGTACTTTGCCTCGAGTTGTTCCTGATCGAGCCACGGCCGCCGCGGCTGATCGAGTAAGGCGAAGTAATCAGTCACGCCGCAAAACTCTCGCCGCACGAGCAGTGCGCGACGGCGTTTGGATTGGTCACTTTGAATCCGCCCTTTTGCAGGTTGTCGCTGAAATCCAGGAGCGAACCGCTGACGAAAAGCGCGCTTTTCGGATCAACCACCACGCGCACGTTGGCGGAATGGACGAGGATATCGCGCGGCATGGGACCATCCACCAAATCCATCTTGTACTGCAAACCAGAGCAACCACCGCCGATGACGGCGACGCGCAACGCGCCGTGCGGCCGGCCCTGCTTTTGCAAAAGGGAGGTCAAACGGTGTGAGGCGTTTTCCGTCACTTTGATCAGCTTTTCGTTGCCGATCTTGATGCCGTGATTGAGTACGGTGTTCACGCGGCGAAAGCAGGCACAGAATTCCTGGCGAGATGTTCGTAGGCGACACGGCGGACGTCATCAATGGCGCAGACGTGCTGAAGTTTTTCACGCAGCGCCTTTGCCTCCGGCATATTGCGAGAGTACGCCATCAAACGGGAGCGCATGGCACGCATGGCGGGATCTTCGGCGCCCCATGTTTCCACCTGCGCAATGCAATGATCTACGATGATTTGCCAGCGGATTTCGAGCGAGGGCCCAGGCAAAAGTTCACCGGATGTCAGGTAAGCTTTAATCTGCTGGAAAATCCACGGGGCGCTCATGGCCGCGCGCCCGATCATGGCGCCAGCAATGCTTGTTTCAGCGCGACGCCGCGCGACATCCTGAGCCGAAAACAAATCGCCATTGCCAATGACCGGCAGCGAAATTGATTGGGCGACTTCTCCGATCACGTGCCAGTCGGCTTCGCCCGAATAACCTTGCCCGCGTGTGCGTCCGTGCACCGCCAGCGCTGCGACTCCGCACTCCTGCAAAATTTTCGACACGGAGACGGCATTGATGGAAGTGGCATCCCAGCCAATGCGAATTTTCGCCGTGACCGGGAGCGGCGCGGCGGCGCGCACGACTGCTCGAGTAACGCTGGCCAGGCATGCGCAATCCTTCAGCAAGGCGGACCCGCCATTCTTGGCGACCACTTTGTTTACGGGACAACCGAAATTCAGGTCGATGAAGTCGGGCGCGACCCAATCGATGACCTGCCGCGCAGCTTCGGCCATGTGCGTGGCGTTCGCGCCGAAAAGCTGCACACCGAGCGGTCGCTCGGCCGCGGAGAAATCGAGGTACTCGCGCGTGCGTTGGTTACGGCGAAAAATGCCTTCAGCGGAAACGAATTCCGTGACGACGACATCGGCGCCAAAGCGTTTGCAGATTTGCCGGAATACCTTGTCGGTCACTCCGGCCATGGGCGCGAGATAAAGCGGAAATGTTTGGGACGTGAACGGAATCTTCTTCACGGCGCTGTACTTAGGCTGCGGCGGCGGGCTGGAGTAGCTGGAGTACTTCGGCTTGGACGCGTTCCAGATCATCAAGGCGCAATTGGGGATCGGGCACGATGAAAATGTCGCCGTTGCGGGCGTGCTCGTAAATAAGCAGCCGGCGGCCGTCCGCGTTTTCGGTCCTCACCGGCTTAAGGACACGTTTGCGCTCGAGCATCACCGCCAGGACGTAACTTGCGTGCGGCGGAGCATCCGGTTGCGCCAGCAGACGGCGGAAAAGGTCCTCGGCATTCTCTTGGGCGAGCGGCTCAGGTGGCGGCTCCGGCTCCGGCTCGAACTTGGATTTCCAAAATGAGAATGGCTGGATGTTATCGTTGCGATTTCGCCAGGCTTCCTCGCTCAGGTCTTCGCGACGGAAGCCATCGCCCTCGCGATGCAGCAGCGTGTAAAACGACTCGCCCGGTGCGAAGGCGCGTCCGGTGGCGGTGCAACTGTCCGACCGCGACTTGATCGGCCAATCATTCGCGAGCGGGTTCATCGCGCGACAATACGGCGCGGGAGCAACGCGCGAAAGTCTGTAGCCTCCCGATTCGAGGCGCGCAATCGCAAGAGATAAAGCCCGAGCGCCCCAAACGCGATGACGGGCGCCCAGCCGGCGATCCAGCCCGGGATGCGATCGCCTTCACCGAGCGCGAGAAAAAGATGAGTGGAAAAGTTCAGGGCAAAGATAAGAAGAATGGCGGTAGCGACGCTGGCGAGTACGCCCCGGCGAGAAAAGCCGACTCCGAGCGGCGCTGCGATCAGCGTCACGACCATACAGGTCCACGGCAGGGCGATGCGATAGTGCCAATGCGTGTAAAAAGGCGCGAGCAGCGCCGGCGGAAAGTCGGAATTGAAGGCCAGGTAATCGCGCAGTTCAGGCAGGCTCATCAACTCGGCACGCTCGTTTGCACTGTGCAGACGAAACGGCGTCTCACTCCAATGGCGCACGACAAGCGTGGGGAGGAGTTCCTCCGTCGTAATGTTTCCCGCCTGGTCGTAGTGTACTACTTTTGCCTGCGTGAGTACCCAGCTGTGATCAGCCGCCTGATATTCGGCGCTCGCCGCCAGATAATTTGTGACGATGTGGTCGTGCGCGTCTTGCTGGAGCACCTGCACGTTCTGAAAGCGGTTGCTGTCGGTGCGAAAACTCTGGACAAACCAGGTGCGCGCGTCCCGCCGGTTCCGGAAAATCTGGCCCTCGACCACGCGGGCGGAATGGTGCTCGGGCGAGAAAAATGTCTTGCGCGCCATTTCCGCGTGCGGGGCGAGCGCGTAATTCAGGGCGAAAGAGCCGAGTGCCGTGAGCAGCCCGATGAGGAAGAGAGGCATCAGCACGCGTGAAAGGGAAATGCCTGCTGTGAGCATCGAGACGATTTCATTCGCGCGCGACATGCGGCCGAGCACAAACAACAGCGCGAGCAAGAGCGAGACCGGCAGCAGGATGACAAGTATCTGTGGTACTTGCGTCCCGTAGTACTGAAGTACTCGTGGCAGCGTCACGTGCTCATCCAAAAACGTGGAGATGCTGTCGCTGATATCGAAGATGAGCCAGATCGAAATGAAGCCGACGATGCAGTAGATGTAAGCCTGCATAAAATTGCGGAGGACGTAGCGGTCGAGCAGGTTCACGGGGTGTATGATGTTTGATCTATGATTTCTGACTTGGAAGCGCGTGCTGACGACCGCCGCAAATCATACGTCAGGCATCAAAAATCATACATCCGATGATTGCGCTGCGCGACAGTATCGGCTCCGGCTTTGTTGAGAAGAGCGAAACGATTTTCTCGCCCGGTGGTTTGCTGGCAAAAGCGCGCAACTTCGAGGTCCGGCCGCAGCAGCAGGCGATGGCGGGAGCAATCGCGCGTGCGCTCGAAGAAGAGCGGCATCTGGTTGTCGAAGCGGGAACCGGCGTTGGCAAATCGCTCGCCTATCTGGTGCCGTCGGTGCTGTTCGCGCTGGAGAAGAAGAAGAAGGCGATCATTTCAACACACACGATCAACCTTCAGGAACAGCTGCTTCACAAAGACATCCCCATTCTGAAGAAAATCCTGCCCGTGGAATTCGAAGCCGCGCTGATGAAAGGCCGGCAAAATTATCTTTGCCCGCGGCGGCTCGAGCGCGCCTTGCAGCAACAAAACGAACTCTTCACTGGCCCCGAGCAGAACGAGCTGGAGCGAATCGCTCTCTGGGCGGCGCGGACAAGCGATGGCACGCTCAGTGATCTTGCCTTCGAGCCAGACGCCAAAGTGTGGACGCAGGTTTGCAGCGAGGCGCACATCTGCGCCAAGAAAACATGCGGACAAAACGATCGCTGCTTTTACCAGAACGCTCGGCGGAGGCTGCTCGCGGCCGACCTGCTCGTGATCAATCACACGCTGCTTTTCATGCTGCTGGCGAGCGTGGACGCGATGGAAGAACGCGAGAGCGGTTTTATTTTTCCTAACGACTTCCTGATTCTTGATGAAGCGCATACGGTCGAGCAAACGGCATCGCGCCAGATCGGCATCGGCGTGTCCCAATACGGGCTGCGCGCCACCGTGCAGCGGCTCTACAACGCGCGCACGAAAAAAGGATTGTTTACCATCACGCGCGACGCCGACGGCGTTCGCCTCGCGGCCGAGCTGGCGGATGAAGTGGACAGATTCTTCGAGTCGGTCGGCGCCCGCTGCGAGTTTCGCAAAGGTCGCGAGTTCCGGATACGCGCGCGCGAGCTGGTCAACGACACCATCACTGGCCGGCTGATTGCGCTGCAAGCGCGCGTCGGTGAAGTGGTGAAACGGCAGAGCGACGAGATGCTGAAAGCCGAATTGCAGGAACTCGGACGTCGTGTCGCCGACGCTCGATTCGGCATTGCCGCCTTTCTCGAGCAATCAGCGCGCGAGCACGTCTATTGGGTCGAGAAAACAGGCAAGCTCGGACAGCTTTTAACGCTGAACGCGGCGCCGGTGGACATTGCGCCGGTACTAAGGCGAATGCTTTTCCGCGATGGATGCAGTTGCGTGATGACGAGCGCGACGCTCGGAGTAGGACGCAAGGATTTGGCGTATTTTCGCAATCGCGTCGGCGCTAACGACGTCCAGCCGCTGCAACTCGGCAGCCCGTTTGATTTCGAGCGGCAGATGAAAATGTTTGTCGTTAGGAAAATGCCGGACCCGCGCGATGCCGGCTACGACCAAGCGCTGGCGCACTGGATCAAACATTTCGTCGCGGAGACGGACGGCCATGCCTTTGTACTTTTCACCAGTTACCGCGCCATGCAGCAGATCGCGTCGCAGTTCGAGAATTACTGTGGCGAACATGATTTGAATCTGCTCGTGCAAGGCGGCGGTTTGCCACGAACGCGTTTGCTGGAGCAGTTTAAGAGCACGCCGCGCAGCGTACTTTTCGGTACTGACAGCTTCTGGATGGGTGTGGATGTTCCGGGTGACGCACTGCGCAATGTCATCATCACGCGACTGCCATTCGCCGTGCCGGATCATCCGCTGATTGAAGCAAAACTGGAAATGATCGAGGCGCACGGCGGTGATCCGTTTCGCGAGTACTCGTTGCCGGAAGCGATCTTAAAAATGCGGCAGGGGGTCGGACGATTGATCCGGACCAAGAGCGATCATGGCATCATCGTAGTACTGGACAATCGCATTGTAACGAAGCCATATGGCCGGGCATTTATGGCAGCGTTGCCGAAATGTCCGGTGGAAGTTTTGTAGCGGTTTCACCGCTCACCGCTCTCGCCGCTAGAGAGCCGGAGGGACAGTAAAAAAATGAAAGAGATATGTTCACTTGAACATGTTCGTGCTCTGGCTCAGATTTCGCCGTGGCTCTGTTGCTTTCCGCCGTCCCGCCGCGTTCCCCCAAAGAACTCGAGCGCGCTCGCGAGACCGAGCGCATTCTCGGCATTCTACACCAGTGGGGCATTCACACCGTCGGACAGCTCGCACGCCTCGATCGCGATGATCTGGCCGCGCGCCTTGGCACGCGCGCAGTAGAGCTTTGGGAACGCGCCAATGGCAAAGCCACTCGCGTACTCAAGCTTGTGTCACCACCGGAATCGTTTGTGGAGAGCTTCGAGTTCGAAAACGAAATCGAAACGAGCGAGCCACTCCTTTTCATGCTGCGGCGGTTTTTGCAACAGCTCGCCACGCGCCTCGACGCGATTTACCTCGTCGCCAACGAACTTCGACTGCGCATCATGTTTTCTAATAAGTTGTACTACGAACGCCGCTTCAAAATCCCGCAGCCGACCAATAGCGAAGAAGTGCTTTTCCGAATGCTGTACACGCATCTGGAAAATTTTACATCGAAGCACCCGATCATCGCGGTGGCATTGGAAGCGCAGCCATCGAAACCGGCACGCGAGCAATTTCAGCTTTTCGAAACCGCGTTGCGCGATGCGGCACAATTGCACGAAACGCTCGCGCAGCTCGTCGGATTACTCGGCGCCGAGCGCGTCGGCACGCCAGTACTGGAAGAGACGTATCGGCCGGATGCATTCCGGATGGAAGCATTCCGGTGGGAATTTTGTCATTTCCGGAGCGCTTCTTCCTGTCATTCTGAGCGGAGCGACGCGAAGTCGAAGAATCCCGCCATGTTGCCTTTACGTGCCGCAACGGGATTCCTCGACTTCGCTCGGAATGACGCATGTCGCATTCCGCTGCGCCGATTTCGTAAACGGGCAAACGCCACCGTGTTGCTGGAAAACAATCGCCCGGCACACGTCCGTTCTGACGAGGTCAAAAGCTTGAGCGCGGCGAATGACGGGCCGTTTCCGCTTTCCGGCAACTGGTGGGACGAGCGCGCCTGGTCACGAGTGGAATGGGATGTGGAATTGCAGGGCGCAACTGTCGCGCGTTGTCACTGCGATGAACAGGGCTGGGCCATGGATGGAATTTATGACTGAACGTCTATTACGAGTACGAATAATGAGTACGAGCGACTCTTTGCCATGCTCGTGCTCCTGCTCGTAATCGTGCTCGAGGAAATGCGCGATGTCCTACTGCGAATTGCACGCCGCCAGCGCCTTCAGCTTTTTGCGCGGCGCATCATCGCCTGAGCAGCTGGCGGAAGTCGCGGCGGAATTAGAATTGGCCGCCGTTGCGTTGCTCGATCGCAACGGCGTTTACGGATCGCAGCGTTTTGCCGTCGCGTGTGTCGAGCGAGGCATTCGCGCCATTCACGGCGCGGAATTAACCATGGAAGACGCGAGCGTACTTCCAGTAATTGTGGCATCGCGCACCGGCTACGAAAATCTTTGTTCGCTGCTCACGGAAGCGCATTTGCGCAGTGAAGTGAAAGGCGATTGCGCCGTGCGCTACGATGAGCTGCCACAGTTTGCAGATGGATTAATCGCGCTTCTCGGCGCGTCGCAACTGCGTCCGGGGAGCGCACGCGACCCGCGTGCTGTTTGCGGCGACTCACCGCAAACTGCAAGGGAGAAGCGCGTTCGACGCGTCGCCCACCGGAGCAAGACAGTCACGTGCGCTCCCCAATCCGCGGAACGCTGCGCGCAGATTGTGATCGATGCTTTCGGCCGCGAAAACGTTCACGTCGAGCTCCAGCGGCATTTCCTGCGCGGCGAAGAACGCATTAATCGCGAGCTAATCGATCTCGCGTCGGAATTTCGTCTGCCGATCATCGCCAGCAACGGCGTTCAGTACGCCAGGCCGTACGGCCGCCAGGTACTCGATGTGTTCACCTGCATTCGCGAGCACACGCACCTCGATCTCGCCGGCAAGCTCCTCACCCAAAACGCCGAGCGCCATCTTAAATCCGACGGGGAAATGCGAGCCATCTTTCGCGATTTACCCGATGCGATCACCAACACCGAGGCGCTCGCCGATCGCGTCCAGTTCTCGTTAGAAAATATCGGCTACGAATTTCCCGAGTTCGACGTGCCGGATGGCCACACCATGAATTCATTCCTGCGCCGCATCGTACTTTTCGGAGCGCAGCAGCGTTACGAATCGATCAGCAAACGCGTGAAACAGCAGCTCGAGTTCGAGCTCGCACTCATCACCAAACTCGGTTTCGCCGGCTATTTCCTCATCGTCTGGGACATCGTGAATTTCTGCCGCGAAAACGACATCATGGTGCAGGGCCGCGGCAGCGCGGCGAACAGCGCCGTCTGTTTTTGCCTCGGCATCACGCCGGTCGATCCCATTTCGAATCATCTCGTCTTCGAACGTTTCCTCAACGAAAGCCGCAAAGGTTGGCCGGACATTGACCTCGATCTGCCCAGCGGCGACCGGCGCGAGCGCGTGATCCAAGAAGTGTACCGCCGTTACGGCAGACACGGCGCGGCCATGACCGCGAACGTCATTACTTATCGCGGCAAAAGCGCCGCACGCGAGATCGGCAAAGCGCTTAATTTTTCGCCCAGCATTCTCGACCGCTTCTCGCACCTGTTCGCCAGCGGCGATTTCCCGCACACGCTCGAGCTCGAGGCGCAGATCGAGCAGGCGGGTTTGCCGAAAGCGCATCCGCGCATGCCGGCGTTCGTCGGTTTATATCATGCTATCTATAGCCTGCCGCGCCACCTCGGCCAGCACAGCGGCGGCATGATTATTTGCCAGCACAAGCTGAGCAAATTCGTGCCGCTGGAGAACGCGTCGATGCCGGGGCGCGTGGTCGCGCAATGGGACAAGGACGATTGCGAAGACCTCGGCATCGTAAAGGTGGACCTGCTCGGCCTCGGCATGATGTCAGTGATGCAAGATGCGTTTGAGCTTTGCCGCGAGCGTGGCCGACCGCTTGATTTGGCGCACATCCCGAAAGACGACGCGCGTACATTCGAGATAATGCAAATGGCGGACACGATTGGCGTTTTTCAAATCGAGAGCCGCGCGCAAATGGCCACCTTGCCGCGGCTGAAGCCGAAATGTTTTTACGATGTCGTGATCGAAGTCGCGATCATCCGGCCGGGGCCGATCCAGGGCGACATGGTGCACCCGTACTTAGCGCGGCGCGCGGGCAAAGAGCCGGTCACGTTTTTCGATGAACGATTACGTCCCGTACTTGAGCGCACACTCGGCGTGCCGTTGTTCCAGGAGCAGATGCTCAAGATCGCGATGATCATGGCTAATTTTTCCGGCGACGAAGCGGAGGAATTGCGCCGCGCGCTCAGCTTTCATCGTTCTGAGGAACGGATGAAGCGGGTGAGCGTGAAGCTGCGCGATGCCATGGCGCGCAACAACGTTGCGTCCGACGTGATCGACAAAGTACTGCACTCGATCACGTCATTCGCGCTCTACGGATTTCCCGAGTCGCACGCCATCAGCTTCGCCATTCTCGCGTATGGCAGCGCGTACTTGAAAGCGCATCGCGCGCCGGAGTTTTACGCCAGCCTGATCAACAATCAGCCGATGGGTTTTTATTCGCCGGCGACGATCGTGGTAGATGCGCGGCGACATGGAGTGAAAGTGAAGCCGGTGTGCGTGGCAAAATCGGAATGGAATTGCACGGTGTTATCCGATGACACAATCCGGCTCGGTTTTTGTGTGATGAATGGATTGAACCGCGAACACGCCGACGAGTTGGTGCGCGAGCGAAATGTGCAGCCGTTTCTTTCGCTGGAAGATTTCCGGCAACGCGTGCCGCTGACGAAAGACGAACTACGCGGCCTGGCGAATCTCGGGGCGCTGAATTGTTTCGAGGAACATCGGCGAAGTGCGATGTGGAAAGTAGAGGAAACGCCGCATGACGATCTGTGGGCACGCCGATCTCTGGGTAGCGCACGCGACTCGCGTGCAGTTTGCGGCGACTCGCCGCAATCTGTGCGAAAGAGAAGCGTTCCGCGGGTCGCGGAACGCAGCACGCGAGGTCGCGTGCGCTCCCCGGAGTCGTGGTCGCACGCGATAGACAATGCGGCACCGCTAAGTCCGATGACCTTGCCCGAGCGCGTTAACGCAGATTACGCGCAAATGAATCTCACCACCGGGCCGCATCCGATGCAAATGCTGCGTTCGCGATTGCCCGATGTGTGGCGCGCGAGCGATCTGCCGCACGCGAAACACGGCTCGACCATTCGCATCGCCGGCAACGTCATTTGCCGTCAGCGCCCCGGCACGGCGAAAGGTTTTGTCTTCATCAGCCTCGAAGACGAGACCGGCGTCTCGAACGCAATTGTCACGCCCGATCTCTTCGAGCGCACGCGTCTGCTCATCACCGAAGAACCATTCCTCGTAATCGAAGGCGAAGTACAAAACACCGATAATGTGGTACTGATTAAAACGGAGAAAATCCTCCCGCTAACGAATCACGGCCTGCTCGGCTCCGAGTCGCACGATTTTCACTGATTGATATCGTGCGCAATACGGCTGCGACTCAGCGAACTCTGCGCGTCCTGCACATTACCCCGAACGAGCACTTTCATCTCGCCCGGCAAACACCTGTTTCATCCGACCGCTATTGAATGATCAGAGAGCGTCACATCGGCGCCGCCGCAGCGACTTCGCGGCCGAGCAGCATGCCACGATACGCGAACTCGTTCTCACGAAGCGCCCTCGCATATGTGTCAAACCTGTCCGCCTGAAATGAGCCGCCATGCATCGGGTGGACCCAGGCTGGGCTGAGCTTCTGCACCCGATCGATAGCATCGCGGACCGGCGATTCATGAGCGAAAATGCCCGCCGCGCGATACAGATCCAGCATTGGCACTGAAAGATCCTCGGTCACTATCGGCGGCTGGTCGGCTGGCTGAATGAACAGATCAGACGGAAACAAGCTTCGCGTTGTTTGTTCAAAAATCATCATTGAATCCCAATGATGAACGTGCGGCGTTTCGATGAATTGCAGAGTGTGCTTGCCCAGCACCAGCGTTTCACCGTCACGAAAGCCGTGCGCGCGCTCGGCCATTCCGAAGCCCGCAGCATTGAGCTGAATGGAGAGAAGAGAACCACCGAGTTCGCATTGCGGTGCAGCCTTCATGAAACGCTCCATGCCGCCATTTTCGTCTCCTTCCCAATGCAACAAAATGATGCGGCTTAGTGTCGCCGGATCGAGCACCTCGCCGATTGCATTGCGCACATCATCGTACAGGTGATGCATGCCAGTGTGAATCAGCGCAGGTCGCTCATCCGCAATCAGGAATTGGTTGAAGGTGATACCGTATGGTTCCTGCCAGGTGGAGATGCGGTAAATCCCGTCAACGATTTCATCGAGGCGTGTGGAGGCGGAGTTCATCACCGGAGTCATCATTTAACTGATTTCGAAGTTGTACGAGTGGCGGAAGGCAATGCTACTACAATCAAATCGATAGGTTTTCTGGATTTCAGCAGTCGGTGGTGTTCGGGCGGTATCGTGAAGCAGCACTGCGGCGCGCGTCTTCCACTGGAACCTCACCGCGGCCGCTCTGCCAACAAGTCGCTTTACTCGCCCGCGTGCCGTTTGGAAGTTGGCTTTGGCGGCGAGATTTCCTGCGCGGGCGCATCGCCGAGCCAGTCGGTGTGGAAGATGCCGGGCTTGTCCACGCGCTCGTAAGTGTGGGCGCCGAAGAAATCGCGTTGCGCTTGCAGCAGGTTCGCCGGGAGGCGCGCCGAACGATAACTGTCGAAGTACGCAAGCGACGCGCTGAACGCCGGCACGGCGACACCGTGCTCGACCGCGGCAGATACTGCATCGCGCCAGTTATTTTGTGTCTTGCCGATGATGTCACTAAAGTACGAATCGAAGAGCAGATTGTGGAGCGCTTTATCGCGCGCATAAGCATCGGCGATGCGGTTGAGGAATTTTGCCCGAATGATGCAACCGCCGCGCCAGATTCGCGCGATGCCGCCGAAATCGAGATTCCACTTATAGCTGAGACTCGCCGCACCGAGCAGCTCCATTCCTTGCGCGTAGCTGATAATTTTCGAAGCATAGAGCGCGTCGTGTACTTGCTGGACGAGCTGCTTTTTATCGCCGGTAAACTTCGCGAGCTGCGGCTGGGGCAGAATCTTTGACGCCTCGACGCGCTCATCTTTGCGTGAGGAAATCACGCGCGCTTCGACTGCTGCGTTAATCGTGGAGATGACGACTGACTGCGTGAGCGCGGATTGCAGTGTCCACAAACCAGTTCCTTTCTGGCCGGCTTTGTCGAGAATGACATCGACCAGTGGCTTGCCTGTATCCGGATCTATTTTGCGGAAGATTTCGCCGGTGATTTCGATCAAATAACTCTCCAAGGCACCGCGATTCCAATCAGTGAAAATGTCCGCTAGCTCGTCAGCCGAGAGCCCGAGTACGTTGTTCATGATGGCGTAGGCTTCGCAGATCAACTGCATATCGCCGTACTCGATGCCGTTGTGCACCATTTTGACATAATGGCCGGCGCCATCTGGGCCGATGTACATACAGCACGGCTCGCCATCCACTTGCGCGGCGATTCTGGTGAAGATCGGCGCGATGATGTCGTAGCCTTCGCGCGAGCCGCCCGGCATGAGCGAGGGGCCCTTAAGCGCGCCTTCTTCGCCGCCGGAAACGCCGCAGCCGATGTAATGAATACCGCGCGCCTCGACTTCCTTGCAACGGCGTTGCGTGTCGGTGAAAAGTGAATTGCCGCCATCAATCAGCACGTCGCCTTCTTCGAGCAACGGCAACACTTCACCGATCACCTGATCAACCGGGCTGCCCGCTTTGATCATCATCATCGCTTTGCGCGGCCGCTTCAGCGCGCCGATGAACTCCTCGATCGTCTTTGTCGGCGTGATATTTTTCCCTTTCGCTCGCGTAGCGGCGAAGTTTTCTGTCACCGATGTGGTGCGATTAAACGCGGCCACGGAGAAGCCCTTTGATTCCATGTTAAGGACGAGGTTTTCGCCCATCACCGCGAGGCCAATGAGGCCAATATCCGATTGCGTCGTCATGCTTTTAGTATCTCGTTTCGGGTGCGCCCGATGGCTGGGCAGTAAACGAGCAAGTGCAGCGCATGGCAAATTACCTTTGCGACGTGGCCTTAGTGGACGGGCCGCTGGAGATCGCGCGTAAATCGGTCGGCGAAGGCGCTGTGGTCGAGTTCTTCGGTAACGTACGCCCGGTTGAGAATGGGCAACCGATCAGCGCGCTTGAGTACGATGCACATGCGCCCATGGCTGAGCATCAATTGCGGGTGATTGCGCGCGAAGCGGCGGAGAAGTTTTCGCTGCTGGCGGTGACTGTGCATCATCGCATCGGCGCGGTACCGAGCGGCGACACGTCGCTAATCGTGCGTGTCGCGTCGGGGCATAGAGCGGCGGCCTTCGCAGCCAGCGGATGGATTGTGGATGAACTGAAAAAGCGGGTGCCGATTTGGAAAACGCCGGTGTTCGTTGAGTCGGCGGCATCGTGTCACCCTGAGCGAAGCGCAGCGAAGCTGCCAGTCCGGCTCGGACCGAAGGATCCGGCGGAAGCTCCCTTGGAGGTTTCGCCACGGCGTTCCTCGGCGCCGCTCGGGATGACGCGATGAACTGGGCCAATCGGCTTACGCTCAGCCGGCTCGTACTCACCATCCTGTTTGTGGTCGCGCTCAGCTCGCCCTGGCGCTACGCTCACACCGTCGCCCTGGCGACGTTTCTCATCGCCGGGATCACGGATTTCTTCGACGGCGAAATCGCGCGCCGTCTCCAAACGGTGACAAACTTCGGCAAGCTCATGGATCCGCTAGTTGACAAGATCATGATCGCGGCGGCGTTCATTTCACTCGTGCCATTACGGGCGATCCCGGCCTGGGCGGCGACGGTAGTGGTAGGCCGCGATTTTTTGATTACCGGATTGCGTTTGATGGCGAGCGCGAAGGGTGAGGTACTATCGGCTGAGCGGCTAGGCAAACACAAGACCTCGTGGCAAATCATCACCGTGATTTTTTTCCTTACCCTTCTCACGGTGGCGGAATGGAGTCGGGAGAGCGTGGCGACGGCGTGGTGGCAACGCGCCTGGAATGATGCTGGCGCCGCGCTGGTCTGGCTCACGGTGGCACTCACGTTGTACTCAGGCCTCGGCTATGCCTGGCGTCACCGAGCTGTGGTGACCGGGACAGAACTGTAGGGCGCGGGTTAATTCATCGAGGCAACAGAGCGCGCCACGCCGAGTTGTAGCTCTGTACTTCAAAGGGAAACGATCGCTTGCTTCTCCGTTAGAAAATCGCGGCGCGTTTCAAGTAGAGAACGTTCCTCCGGTCTCTGCGGGATTGTGGTGAAATTTAATCCCTGAAATTTTTAAAGTTCGTCGCCACGTCGAAATCCTTTCCGCGCACGAACTGAATCACGCTTTGCAGATCGTCCTTCTTCTTTCCGGTCACGCGAATCTGCCGGTCCTGCAGCGTACTCTGTACTTTGAACCCGCCGTCTTTAATCGCGCGAATGATCTCCTTCGCCTTGTCGCCTTCGAGCCCCTGCTTGATCGTCAGCTCCTGCCGTGCGTGACCGACTGATGAAATCTGTGGCTCAGCCTGATCGATGTTCCGCAAATCCACGCCGCGTTTCGACAATTTGCCGGTCACGATTTCGCGCAATCCGCGCAGCCGGTTTCCATCCTCCGCCGTGAGCGTGATCTTGTCCTTTTCGTACTCAACGGCGGCGTTGCTCCCGCGGAAATCGAAGCGTGTCGCGAGTTCCTTCCGCGCCTGATTGAGCGCATTATCGATCTCCTGCTTGTCCACTTCCGAGACGATGTCGAACGACGGCATATTTTGGCAACTTAGTAGATCAATAAAGCAAGCGCACTGCGGAAGAGAATCACCAATTCAGCTGGGAAATCTGGATATTGCCATCACTTGCGCGCAGAGTGACTCTCGACAGCGCCGCTGGGCCGATGACTTCGTTAATCTCGCGCAGACCGCCGCGTTTGCGCTGCGCCATTTCGCTGAAATCGCTTGTCACTTTTCCATGCGCACTCGCGGCGTGCAGCTCGAACGACGCGTCACCAGGAATGATGGCGCGCACATTTCCATTCACCACGGCAGCGTCGATTTTGATCGGCTGTTGCTCGACCCAGTCAAAGTACAGGTCAAGCCCGCCCTTTTGCACACGCAGTTGTTGATCGCAAAAACAGTTGTGCGCGGTCAACCGCCCGTTGCCGAGCGAAGCGTGAATGGCGGCGCCGCGCATTCCGTGGATGATCAGCTCGCCATTCGGCACGGTGACGGAGGCGAGCCGAGCCCGCTGCGGCACATTGATGACGTAATCGATGGTGCCGGAGTGATCAGTCAGCGCCCAACGCGGCTTTGATGGGCCGACCGTGGCGATCGTAACGGCGTCGCCTGCGCGGCGTACTTCCACGCGCATGCTGTTGAGCCGCTCCGGCGAGAACGCCCGGCGGGTGGCCACGATCTGTATCTCGTTAGTCTCCGCACCGTAAATTTCAACCGACCCATCGATCGCTTGCAGCGACAGCGTGCCCGTCGGCGGAAGCGGCACGTCTTTCTCGATCGTATCTTCGAGCACGTCGCTTCCGCATGCGGCGCAAACGAGGCACAGCGGAAGCGCGACCAGCAGGAATCTATTCATGACGCAGCGCCACCATGGGATCCACCTTCATGGCGCGTCGTGCCGGCACCAGACTGGCCAGCAAGGCAGCGGCGCTCAGCACAATCAAAACAATCCCATAGATCGAAACGTCATTTGCGCTGACGCCGTAAAGCAGGCTCTTCATCAAACGCGTCGCGGCGAGCGCGCCGATGAACCCGATTACCAGGCCAAGGCTGACAATGCTGAAGCTTTGCCGCAAAATCATGTGCAGCATGTCGCGCCGCTGCGCACCGACCGCCATGCGAATCCCGATCTCCTTCGTGCGCTGCACCACAGTGTAGGCAATGACGCCGTAAATGCCGATCGCGGCGAGTACGAGCGCGACTCCGGCGAAGGCACCGAGCAGCGCCATATGAAATCGCGGTTGCGCCAGTGTCGTGCCGATGAGCTCCTGCATGGGCTGCAATTTGGGCACGAAGACGTCGCGATCGAGTTGCACAATGGCGCTGCGCAACGCCGTATCGAGCCCGCTGACATTTGGCAGCGACGTGCGTAGTACTACGTTGAAACGACGGCTCGGCTCCTGCGCACCAGACACATAAAACTCCGGAATTGGAGCGACCGCGAGCGATTCGTGCCGTGTGCTGCCCACAACACCGATAATCTCGTACTCGATAAAGCCCTTTTCGGGATCGTCCAGCCGCAGATGCTGCCCGACTGGGTTTACATCGGGGAAAAATTTGCGCGCGAACGCTTCATTCAGCATCGCGACAAGCGGCGCGTCTTGCGAATCACGCGCGTCAAACATGCGTCCGGCAAGCAGCGGAATACGCATCGCGTGAAAATAATCGGCCGCGACGACGAGATGGGAAGCGTTCGGATGATTGCCAGGACCTGGATCTGGCCGGCCTTCGATCCAGAAGGATGAAGCGCGATCATTATTCGAAAAGGGCAAAGGGGCCGCCGCTCCGACTGATTCTACGCCTGGCAACGTGCGCAGTTTGGCGATGAGCGCATCATAAAATGGCTGGAATTTCTCCGGCGTAGCAGAGTACTTAGCGGCGGGCAGAATCACTTCCCCGGTGACCACGTGCGAAGAGTCGAAGCCGGGATTTGTCGTGCGCAGATTATTGAAGCTTTTGATCAGCAACCCGGCGCTTGCCAGCAGCAACACAGAAAGGGCGACCTGCGAAACCACGAGCAGATTGCGCACTCGCCGTGACTCCGGTCCGGCGGCGCCCCGATTTCCCTCCTGCAATGACTCGTTGACGTTTGGCCGGGAAGCTTGCAAGGCGGGAATGGCGGCGAAGAGGAGCGTACTCAGGATCGCGGCGAAAAGAGTGAACAGAATCAGCGCGCCATTAATCTGTACTTCATCGAGACGCGGCATGTCGCTGGGCCCAATCCAGCGCAACAGATCGATGCCCCACGAAGCGACGACCAGGCCCGCCACGCCGCCGGCCAGTGCGAGCAGCAGACTTTCCAGCAGCAATTGCTGCATGACGCGAACACGGCTCGCGCCAAGTGCGGTGCGAATCGCGATTTCGCGCCGGCGTCCGGTCGCGCGCGCGAGCAGCAGATTTGCGACATTCGCGCAGGCAATGAGTAAGACGGCGGCAACAGCCGCGACTAAGGTGATGAGTGCAGAGCGCACGTCGCCGACGACGTCGTCGCTCAGTGAAATGGCGAACGAAGTGCGGCCGGTATTTGTGTCGGGGAATTGTTTTTCCAGTCGGCCGGCAATTGCTGCCATTTCTGCACTCGCCTGCCTCAAAGAAACGGCGGGCTTCAAACGGCCGACCAAGCGAAGAAAGTGTCCACCGCGATTGTTGATTTCGGTCGGAACCAACGGGTGCAACGGCATGATGTAATCGACACGCTCCCCGACGGGAAAGCGGAAGCCCCGCGGCATGACACCGACGACCGTGTACGGTCGCAGCGAGAGTCTAATCTGACGTCCGACGATATTGCGGTCGCCGCTAAAATCGCGCTGCCAGAGCTCATACCCGAGTACGACGACGTGTGCGTCTTTGGAGTCTTCCTGGCGCGTATAGGCGCGGCCGAGGAATGGCTGCACGCCGAGTACTTTGAAAACATCGGATGTGACGGCCAGGCCGCGCAGCTCGCGTGATTCCCTGCCACTACCGAGTACTGCACCTGCAGCGACGTACGCTGCCAAACCGTGGAGCGTTTGGGATTGGTCGCGCAGATCGGCGTAATCGGGAAAAGATTCCGTCTCGCGCTCGGATTCATTTGTGACCTTGCTCCAGACGGCGACTAACTCCTGCGGTTTGGGATACGGCAGCGGCCGCAGGAGTACGGCATCGATCACACTGAAAACGGCGCTGTTCGCGCCGATGCCTAGCGCGAGCGTGAGAACGGCGATAAGGCTAAACCCTGGCGTTTTCGCCAGCATGCGAAAGGCGAGTTTGAGGTCGGAAATCATCCAGGGTTAATTATTCGCTGCGCAGCGCGACGGCGGGATCAATCTGCGTCGCCCGACGCGCAGGAAGGAAGCTTGCGACAAGACAAGCGAGCAGGAGCAATAGTACAAGCCCGCCGTAGGTGGCCAGATCAAACGGGCTCACGTTCCAGATCAGAGTGCGAAGTACTCGCGTCGCGCTGAGGGCGCCGATGATCCCAAAGCCGATCCCTGCAGCCGCCAGGACAAATGCCTGACGCAAAACCAGCCGCAGCATGTCGCCGCGTTGCGCGCCGAGCGCCATACGGATGCCGAACTCGGTCGTGCGCTGCGCAGTGATGTAGGCGATGACGCCATACAATCCGATCATGGCCAGCGCGAGCGCCGCGCCGGCGAACACCGCGAGAATTGTCATCGTAAAACGTCGGCTGTCGAGCGATGCGCCGACGATTTCCTGGAGCGTCTCGAATTTAAGCGGCACATCTGGATGCGTGGCAGCCGCGGCGCGGCGCATCGCCGTGATGACGCTGGAGCGATCGCCGTGAGCACGCAGCACAATCGTCCACTCGGCCGCGTGCAGTGGCCGTTGCACGTAGTTCACGTAAACGATGGCGGACGGTTCAGCGTCCAGGCTTTGGTCGCGTATGTCGCCGACCACACCGATGACGTGCAGCGGATGCAGATCGCCATCCATCCCGCCGAACTGCATCTCTTTCCCGATTGGATTTTCACCCGGCCAAACGCGACGCGCGAGCGTTTCACTGATTAACGCCACGTGCGGCGCATCCCGTCCATCTGCATCCTGAAAAACCCGGCCACGCAGCAGCGGGATTTTCATCGCGGAAAAGTAACCTGCGCTGGCTACGCGGAATTCGGCGTAGCGCGCCCGCGGCGTTCCCTTCGCCGCGGTGTAGCGCTGGATCAATTCATCGAGTGTAGCTGGCGGGTTTGGGCCGTCATTGATCAGGAATGCGCCGCTCGCGCCGCCGCCCATAAGGGGCAAATTGTCGATCCCGCCGACGGCGATTTCGCCGGGGAACGCTTGCAGCCGCTCCAGCAGCCGCCGGTATGCGTCGGCGTAGCGGCGCGCCACCTCCGGGTTTTCGCTCCACGGCTGCGAGATGGTCATCGCAATGACGCTCTGTGTTTGAAACCCCGGATTCACCTCGAGCAAGCGGCGGAAGCTTTTGCCCAGAAGACCGGCGCCGATCAGCAGCATCATGGTGAGCGCGACTTGCGCGATGATGAAGAAATTCCGCACGCGCGAATGGCCGGAAGTAACGGCGCGACCGCTTTCCTGGAGTTGCGTTTGTAAACGTTGCGGCGAGACGCCGAAAGCGGGCACGAACCCGAGCGCGACGCCGAGCACGAGTGCCATTCCGAGGGATAACGCTAGCGCGGCAGGATTCACCGCAATCGCCCCCACGTGCGGAAGATTGCCGTGGTAAATGCCGAGCACAGCGTCGATGCCCCAGGAGGCAAACAGGATTCCGAGCGCCGCGGCCGAGAGCGTCAGCAAAATTGTTTCACCCAGATGCTGCTTCGTGAGCGCCCAGCGCGAGGCGCCGAGTGCCGCGCGCACCGCCATCTCTTGCCGCCGCATTGCACTGCGCACGAGGAGGAGGTTGGCGACGTTGAAACACGCACTGACGAGAAGCAATCCAACCGCAGCGGAGAGGAGCCACAGCGCGCCGCGCACATCTTTCACGAAACGCTCGCGTAAGGCGGTCAATCCGAAGCTCGCCGCGTCAGTTTCAGGTCCGTACTCGCGTTTTAACTGCGAGCCGATGGTGGCGATCTCAGCGGCAGCCTGGTTTCGCGAAACGCCTTCGCGGATTCTTCCGATCACGCGAAAGTTGTGGCCGGTGCGCGAGTGACTTGGCGGATAAATGGCCCGCGGAAACCACACATCCACATTTGGCGGAAATGATGCGTCAGGCGGCAGGACGCCGATGACGGCAAAGCTGTGGCCCGCGCAGCGAAGCGTCGTACTTTCGAGATTGGCGCGACCGCCGAGAACGCGCTGCCAGAAGCCGTAACTGACCACCGCGCTGTCGGTTCCGGTTTGCGAGCCGAGCAACCGGCCTTTGAATGGCGGCACGCCGAGCACGCGAAAGAAGTCTTCTGAAACAGCCGAAACATCGACGCGCACCGGCTCGCTCCCGCCCGCAACGCCTTGGGTGTCAATGTTGTATTCGGCGAGCGCGCTGAAGCTCGTGCTCCTGCGGCGCAGATCATCAAAGTTCGGCTCGGCGAACGTCATCGCGTGGCCGTTCTCATCCAGTTCGCGTAACTCGACGACGCGCTCCTGTTGCGGAAACGGGAACGGCCGCAGGAGTACCGCATCGATCACGCTGAAGATCGCGGTGGCGCAGCCGATGCCGAGGGCCAGCGTCAATACCGCTGTCGCGGTGAATCCCGGCGCTTTCGCCAGCATCCGAAGCGCAAATTTAAGGTCAGTCATCATACGTTGGTCATCCTGAGCGCAGCGCAGCGGAGTCGAAGGATCCCGTGAAGTTCCCTGCAACCTTCGCCGCGGGATTCCTCGACTTCGCTCGGAATGACAGAGGTGGCGCGCGCGCTGACAGAAATGGCGCTCGACATGACAACTAACTTTCCCGCAGCGCGGCGATCGGGTTGGCACGCGCGGCACGCGCTGCCGGTACCCAGCAGGCGAGCAGTGCGATTACAGCTAATAACATTGCGACCCCGCCAAACGTCGGCGGATCGAATGGCCGCACACCGTAAAGCAGTGTCTCGAGCAAACGCGTGAGCGCGAGCGCTGCTGCTAATCCGGCAATAACGCCGATGGCGGTGAGCCGCATTCCACCACCGACGATCAGGCGCAGCACGTCACTGCGTTGCGCGCCGAGCGCCATGCGGATTCCGATTTCCTGGCGGCGTTGTGCGACCGAATACGCCATCACCCCGTATATGCCGATGCCGGTGAGCAGCAGGGCGACGCCGGCAAAAGTCGCGAGCAGCAACGCATTGAAACGCGGCCGGGCCAATGCTTTCGACATGTATTCATCGTAAAGCCGGACACGTACGAGCGGTACGTTGGCGTCCACCTTCGCCAGCTCCGCACGCACCGCTGAGGTGAGCGCGCCTGGCGCTGAGGTGTTCGTGCGGATCAGAATGGACGCAAACGGCAGCGGTAGTTGCGGGAGCGGCGCGTACATTTCCGGTGTTGGCTCCTGGCGCAGTGAACGGAACTTTACGTTGCCTACTACGCCGACGATTTCGCGCATGGGACCTTTCTCCTCAGGCCCAGTGCTGATGCCTGGCCGGATGCGTTTCCCGATCGGATCTTCACCAGGATAAAATTTGTCGGCGAAACTTTGGTTGATGATGATCACCTGTTTGGAATCGGGCCGATCGGCCTCATTGAAGACGCGACCTTTGATCAGCGGCACACCTTGGGTCGCGAAATAATCTGTGCTCGCCGCGCGCACGGCAGCCGTCGCCTGTTCGCCTTCGGGCTTTGGCGCGTCTTCTTTGTCGAAGGTGGTCACCATGTTCGAGCCACTCAGCGGCAGCGGTACGATGGTGCAGGCCGAGCGCACACCGGGCAGACCGCGCAGGCCTGGCAGCAATTGATCGAAAAAGCGCACCACGTTTTCCGGTCTCGGATATGCCGCGTCGGGCAAGGTGACGAATCCGGTAAGCAGCCGATCGGTTTGCATTCCAGTATTCACAGTCGCGAGCCGATGGAACGTTTGCAGGAGCAATCCCGCGGCCGTGAGCAGAATGAGCGCGAGGGCGACTTCGCCGCAGACAAGCGCGCTGCGCAGCCGATGACGCGCGCCGCTCACAATCGAGCGGCCGCTTTCATTAAGTGAGCTGCGCAAATCAAGGCGCGAGGCCTGCATCGCCGGGGCGAGCCCAAACAAAATGCCGGTGAGCATCGAGATGGCGAAACTGAACACCAGTACTAATGCATCCAATCGGATTTCAGTGATGCGCGGAATGTTTTCCGGAATCAGCGTAACGAGCGCGTCCGTGCTCCAGAGCGCCAGCAGCAGACCAAGCAAGCCGCCCATTCCGGAGAGCACGATGCTTTCGACCAGGAGCTGACGAATAATGCGGGTGCGACTTGCGCCCATCGCGGTGCGCACCGCGATCTCTTTCGCGCGCACTGTCGCGCGGGCGAGCAGAAGATTCGCCACGTTAGCGCAGCCGATGAGCAGGACGCAGCCGACGGCGCCAAACAAAATGTAAAGCGCGCTCGCGACATCACCGACAAGGTCCTGGCGCAGCGGCAAAACACCGACAGTGAAGTTGCTGTTGCTGTCGGGAAATTGTTTCTCGAGCGCGGCGGCAATCGTGCGCAGCTCCGCGGTTGCCTGCGCGACGCTCACCCCCGGCTTCAATCGCCCAGTCGCGTGGTAGGTGTGGTTGCCGCGCTCCTCGTTCGCGGGTTTCCCGCCATCGGTCGGAAGAACGGAATCAGCCGCGACTGTCACGTAAGCTTCCGCCGGTTCAGTGTCGATCGGGTAGGAGAAATCTTTCGGCATTACGCCCACGATGGTGTGCGGGTGACCGTTCAGCGTGATTGTCTGACCGACAGCCGCCGGATCGCCTTTGAGCTGACGCTTCCAGAACGCGTAGCTGAGCACCGTGGTGTACTCACCGGGACCGCCGCCACTCGTCTCTTCTGCGCGGGTGAATCCGCGGCCGAGCATCGGCTTCACGCCAAGCACATCGAAAAATTCACCCGAAACTTGCTCGCCGCGCAGGCTCTGCGTCTGGCCCATTCCAGTAAGCGCGAGATTGGTATCGCGATGCACCGCCACGGATTGGAAACTGCGTGATTGCGCTCGGAAATCGCGGAAATCGGGGAAGCTAACGGATTTCAGGTCAGGCGAATGTTCGCGCGCATCTTGGGAACCAATGGCGACGAGCTGCTGCGGCTGCGGATACGGGAGCGGCTTGAGCAACACGGCATTGACCACGCTGAAGATGGCGGTGTTCGCGCCGATGCCGATGGCTAGCGTGAGAATGGCGACGGCGGCAAAGCCGGGCGCTTTCGCCAGCTGGCGAAAGGCGAATTTAAGGTCCGCGATCATAAATAGCTAACGACTTATAGTTTCGACCGCTGCCATCGTGAGCGAAGCGAGGGACCCCACCGCAGGTCACGCCCTTCCGAACGTCTGTAAGGTTCCTCGCTGTCTGGTGCGGCTCGGAACGACAGCGTCCGGGTTACTCATAGCGCAGCGCTACCATCGGATCCACGCGGGTGGCGCGGCGCGCGGGCAGGAAGCACGACAACGCAGCCACCAGCGTAAGCATCCCGCCAACGGCGAAGTAGATCGTCGGATCGAGCGGATTCACCTTGAAAAGAATCTGCTTGAGCGCTTCCGCAGCGACCACGCCGAAAAGCAACGCGACTCCGCCTGCGCCAAGCGCCAGCCCGATACCCAGCTGCCATGCGCCCTGGCTCAGCACCATTCGCAAAATGCGTCTCGCATCGGCGCCGAGCGCCATGCGGATGCCGAACTCCTGTGTGCGCTGATTGACGGAAAAACTCATCACGCCGTACAAGCCAACGCCAGAGAGGATGAACGCCACGATGCCGAAGATGGTGAAGAGCGTAGCCACGACGCGCTGGTTCGAGAGAATCTCGTTGTGGAATTGCGCGGGCGTGCCGGGGAAGTAAATCGGCAGATTTGAGTCCAGCTCAGCGACGGCTTTGCTCAGCGTCGGGCCGAGTGTATCGGCGCGCACGCCAGGCCGCGGCTTCACTACGAGCGTGGCAAACTGCGGCGCGGGTGTCGCGCCGAGCAGCGGCATGTAGAATCCTCCAGCTTCAGTCTGCTGGTCGAACGGTCCCTGCATCAACGTGTCCGGCACGACGCCGACGATGGTCCGCCACGGTTGTTCCTGGCCGGGATTAAAGATGCGCAGCTTGTGGCCGAGCGGGCTCTGATTGCCCCAGTGTTTGCGCGCGAAGCTCGCGTTCACGATCGCGACCGGCAGTTTCGCGTCGCTGTCGTCGATGGTGAAATCGCGGCCTTCGAGAATTCTGAGTCCAAGTGTGTTGAAGTAGCCGTCAGAGACAGATTCGAAGTTACAGCGCGGGCGATCGCGATCAGTCAGGTAACTTTGACCATCGAGTTCATATTGGCCGCCCGACGCGAAGGTCATGCGAAAGCGATCCGTCATCGCCGCGGATTGGAACTGCGGGTTTGAGCGGAGCGCACGCACGGCGCGTTTGAAGAATTCGCGGCGCGAATCTTCACTTGGATACACGCCTTCCATCAACGCGACGCGCGCGGCGAAGACGCTGTTCTCGTCGTAGCCGTAATCAAGCTTCATTTGGTTGCGGATCGATTTGATCTGCAACGTCGCCGCGATCAGCAGCGCCGCGGTGAGCGCGATTTGTCCGATGACGAGCACGCGGGTGATGCCGTTGACGAGCCGACTGCTATTGCCGCGGCCGCCCTCTTTCATCGCTTCAGCCGCGTTGCTGCGCGAACTGAGGAACGCCGGCAGCAACCCGGAAACAACCGTCGCGAACAGCGTAAGTACGAGCGTGAACGCGAGCACGCGGCCATCGATGTTGAATTGCCACCAATACGGCGGCGGGAACGGCGCGGCTTTGATCGCGCGCGCGAGCATGTCCACGCCCCAGAAGGCGATGAGTACGCCGGCGATCGCGCCGAACAAGGCCACGACGAGGCTTTCCGTCAGCATTTGTCTAACGAGACGCCAACGTGTGGCGCCGAGCGCGCCGCGGATGGCCAGCTCTTTCGCTCGCAGCGCAGCGCGGCCGAACTGCATGTTCATCACGTTCACGCACGCGATGAGCAAGACCAGAATGACCGCCGCGAGCATCGCCCAGACGATCTGCTGAAGTTGCGGTCCGGTGAACGCCTTGAGCAGGGGCTGCACGCTGGCCGAGGTGAGATTCTTGTTCGTCTTCGGGTTGTCTGCCGCCATGTGCCGCGCGATCGCGATCACGTCCGCGTTCGCCTGATCGAGAGTCACGTCCGGTTTTAAGCGCCCCAGCACCGCCGGCGCCGCGCTGTTCGCGCCGAGCACGAGGTCACCGCGCGGCCGGGGTGGCCATTCGTTGTAAAGCGGCGTCCAAAGTTCCTCCGAGATCGGGAACTTAAATCCGCGCGGCATCACCCCAATGATCGTAGCGGGTTTGCCGTTGATGGTGACGTTTTGGCCGACGATGTTCGGGTCGGCCTCGAAGTCGCGTCGCCAAATTTCGTCGCTCAGGATCGCGGTCTTTGGTGCGCCGGGCTTGTTGTCTTCGGCAGTGAAATCGCGGCCGAGCGCGGGCGCGACGCCGATGATCTTGAACAAATCTTCCGTCGTGTACGAACCGGTGTAGCGCTGCGGATTGTTGTGGTAGGTGACGTTGATCGTCGAGCCGCTAAGATAGCCCGCCATGGCGGAGAACGAATGCTGCGACGCCTTGATGTCTTCGTAATCCTGCGCCGTTGGGATGTTGCCGTTGCCGAAGTTGTTGTTTTGATCGCTCGCTTTCGGATCGATCAGCCCGACGCTGACCAGCTGCTCCGGATGGGGAAAGGAAAAGCCGCGAAGTACAATCGCATTTACCACGGCAAACTGAGTCATGGCGCCGCCGATTCCGAGCGCGAGTACTACCGTCGAGAGAAGAAGAAAAACTTTGTCCTTGAGCAGGACGCGCAATCCGACACGGATGTCTTGCGTGAATGAATCGAGGATCATGGTGTTACCTTTCTGTCATGCTGTCATCCTGAGCGCAGCGAAATGCCAGTCCGGCTCGGACCGGAGTCGAAGGATCTGCGGTGCTACCCTGAAGGTTGCGCAACGGGATCCCGCGGCTGCGCTCGGGATGACAGTGTTGTTACTCATTTCACAATCCAGCCATCGCGCAGCTGGATGACGCGTTTGCCGTAGCCGGCGTTTTTCTCGGAGTGCGTGACCTGGATGATTGTCACGCCATCGTTATTGAGCTGCTGGAAAAGCTCCATGATCTGCTCGCCCTGGCTCGAGTGCAGATTGCCGGTCGGCTCATCGGCAAGGAGCAGCTTCGGTTTCGCGATAATCGCGCGGGCGACTCCGACGAGCTGCTGCTGGCCACCGGAAAGCTGGCGCGGATACAAATCTTTTTTCCCGACAATTTGAAAACGGTCGAGCGTATCGGCCACAAGCGCCGCCCGCTCGCTTTTGCTGTAACGCCGGTAGGAAAGCGGAATATCCAGGTTTTCGTAAACGGTGAGATCGTCGAGCAGGTGGTATTGCTGAAAAACGAAACCGATTTGCTCGTTGCGAAGCTGGTTGCGTTCTTTGCCTTTGAGCCGGTGCACCGCTGTCTCATCGAGGTAGTACTCACCCGTCCAGCCGTGATCGTGCATGCCGAGGATGTGCAGCAGCGTCGATTTGCCAGCGCCGCTCGGCCCCATGACCGAAACGAAATCGCCTTCTTCGACGTCGAGAGTGAGGTCGCGCAGCACGTAAAAGTTCTCGCCGCGCGCCAGCGGATAAACGCGCTCGAGATGGCGCAATTGAATGAGCGGGATCATTGCTGGTGAGCGAGCGCGATCATGGGATCGGAGCGAGTGGCGCGCAACGCGGGGATGTAGCTGGCGAGTAGCGCCATGAGGCCGAGTGCCAGCGCTACTTCGGCAAAGGTGACGAGATCAAACGGGCCGATCTGGTAGAGCAACGCGCCCAATGCGCGGGTGGCGAACAGCGCCAGCACGAGGCCAGCGGCAGTGCCGATGCCGACGAGCTTGAGCGCATGATTGATGACGAGGGTGAGTACGTCGCGGCGTTGCGCGCCCAGAGCCATGCGGACGCCGATCTCGTGTGTGCGTTGCACCACGAGGTATGAAATCACGCCATAAATCCCGACCGCGGCGAGGAGCAACGCGATTCCGGCAAATACGCCAAGCAACACGACCGAGAGTTTGCGCGGCGCAACCGATTCACTAACCAGGTCATCAAACGTGCGGACGCGAGCGATCGGCAGGTCGGGATCGAACGTCTGCACTTCACGACGAATGGCGGCGGCAAGAGTACGCGGGTCCTGCGCACTGCGCACCACCAGAATCATATTCCGCCCGCTGCGCCCGGAACTCACCGCGCTCTGCGCGTGCGGCAGGTAGTACTCAGGCTCAGGATCGAGATCGAGCGCGCGATGCCGGATATTGCCGACGATGCCGACGATCGTCGTCCACGCCGGATTTTTCTTCGGGTCATCAAAGGTGATGCGTTTGCCGAGAGCGTCGCCGTTTGGAAAGTACTTGTGCGCGAATGCTTCGTTGATGATGGCAACGAGGGGCGCGTCGCTCGTGTCACTATTGCTAAAAAGGCGGCCTTTGAGCAGTGGCGTTTGCAGCACGCGGAAATAATCCGGCGTCACGCTGCGTACTTCCTCGTCCGGCGAAGGCTGACCTTTGACGAGCACTTTGCCTTCGATGTCGAAAGAAGAGTCGCTGTTCGTTCCGCTCAGAGGCAGAATGTCGGCGCAGGCGACTGCCTGCACGCCCGGTAGTTGCGCCAGGCGGCGAATGATTTCCTGGAAGAAAGGCGCGATCGCTTTGTTATCGGGGTACTTCAAACTGGGCAGCGAAAGCTCCGCCGTGAGTACGCCGTGGGGATTGAATCCGGGCGAGACTTCTTGCAAACGCGCAAAGCTTTTCATGAGCAGGCCGGCGCTGACCAGCAACACCAGCGCGAGCGCGATCTCGGCGGCAACAAGCGAGCTACGCAGGCGATTACTCGCCGCGCCACTGGTCGAGCCGCGGCCGCCTTCCTTCAATGCTTCCGTGAGCTCTGGCTTCCTGCTCGCGAGCGCGGGGATAAGGCCAAAGAAAACGCCGGTTGTGATCGCAACGGCGGCGGTAAAGATGAGTACAGGAATGTCAACCGTGACCTGGCTCAAACGGGGAATCGTTTGTGCGCCCACCCGCTTCAGCAGATCGAGCGCCCAGATGGACAACAGGACACCGAAGGCGCCGCCGGTTAGCGCGAGTACCACACTTTCACACAGCATCTGGCGCAGCAGCCGCCACGTGTGCGCACCAAGTGCAACACGGATCGCGACTTCGCGCTCGCGCGCGGTGGCACGCGCAAGCAGCATCGTCGCGAGATTGGCACAGGCGATGAGCAGCACAAAGGCGACGGCGCCCAGCAGAATGCCGAGCCCAGTACGCATCCCGCCGACAATCTGATCGCGTAACGGATAAACCGTCGCGCCGAAACCGCCGCCATCGTAGTTCCCCGGATGCGAGCGGATAAACTCAGCGGTGATGGTGCTGATCTCCCCCTGCGCCTCCGCGCGCGAAACGCCGTCGCGCAAACGGCCGATCATTCCGTAGGAGCGGGAGCCACGCGCTTCGAGCTCGGGTTTGGTGAAGGCGATCGGTTTCCAGATATCGACGCGCTCGGCGAAACGATTTCCCTGTACACCGAAGAGCGGAATCGGAAACTCAAAGGTCGCCGGCATCACGCCGATGACGGTGAATGCGCGGCCATTTAACAGAATGGTGCGCCCGATGAGCCCAGGGTCAGAGTTGAAACGCCGTTTCCAAAATCGCGCGCTGATGACGACGCGGTCATCATGACCTTCGCCCTGTTCGTCGAGCGTGAAAGTACGGCCTGCGATAGGATCAACACCGAGCAGCGGAAACAGCGAAGGCGAAACCGCGGCGCCGGAGACGCGCTCCGGATTGCCTTCTCCGCCAACGTTAAATGCGGTGTAATCAAATGCCGCGATCTGCTCACAGCTGCGGATCGCCTTCTCGTAATCCAAAAATTCGGGCGCCGACACGGGGATTCGCTCCAGGCCCATAGTGGCGAATTGCTCCCAGATAAGTACCAGCCTGCTCGCGTCGCGATAAGGCAGTGGGCGAATGAGGAGCGAGTTGACCAGGGTGAACACCGCGCTGTTCGCGCCGATGGCGAGCGCGACGGTGATCACTGCAATCGCGGTAAACGCTGGTGTTTTCAGCAGCGAGCGCAACGCAAACCTGAGGTCATTCAGCATACAGAGTCATCCTGAGCGCAGCGCAGCGGAGTCGAAGGATCCCGTTCCGCAACCTTGAAGGTGACTTCCACGGGATCAGGGATGACCCAGAAAGCTGCGGCATCGTCATTGTGCTTACGCTGCGACGAGATTGTCTTCGACCACGCGCCCATCGAACAAATGTACCGTGCGATCGGCGTGTTGCGCGAAGCGAGCGTCGTGCGTGACCATGCAAATGGTCGCGCCGGCGGCGTGAAGCTCGCGCAGTAAATCCATTACCGCTTCGCCATTGCGCGAATCGAGATTTCCCGTCGGTTCGTCGGCCAGCAAAATCGCCGGCTTACCTGCGAGCGCGCGCGCCACGGCCACGCGCTGCTGTTGTCCGCCGGAGAGCTGGCTGGGTAAATGCTTTGCGCGATGTCCCATGCCGACGCGTTCGAGCGCTTCCGTCACCGCCTGCTTGCGATCGTTTGCCGCCATGCCGCGGTAGGTGAGCGGCAGCTCCACGTTTTCGTAAACGGTGAGATCGCCAATGAGATTAAAGCTCTGGAAAATGAATCCGATCTCGCGGTTGCGAATGCGCGCGCGCTCCGGAAACGAGAGATTCGCGACCTCGGTGCCTTTTAGCGAATAGCTGCCGCCGCTGGGCGTGTCGAGCAGTCCGAGGATCGAGAGCAGCGTCGATTTCCCGCAGCCGGACGGGCCGGCGATGGAAATGTATTCGCCGTCCCGGATGTCGAGGTAAATGCCGGAGAGCGCGTGCGTTTCCACCTCGTCGGTGAGAAACACTTTGGTGACTTCCTGGAGTTGGATGAGCGGGGTGTTGCCGTTGTTCATAGTCGGATTTCTGATGGCTGATTTCTGATGGCTGATTTGCTCGCGCCATTGTCGCGCGCTTTCCTCTGCGCGGAGATGTAGGTGGCGGCAAAGATTGCGGTCAGCTCGCCGGCTTCTTGTAGCGGCGGCTGAATTTTCCTGGAGGGCATGAGTTCGTCTTCAACGATTAGCTCGAGCCAAAGCGTTACCTCGTCGGCTTCTTCTTCGGCGACTCCGATCTTCGCGATGAACTCTGCGCGTGATCTGCCGCGGCAAGCGGCGCGATAATTTGCTGCCACGCTCGTGCCGCTGCGAACCAGCTGCGAAGCAATAGCGCGGCCTTTTGGCGATTTTGGTAATGCATCAACCAGACGCATCACACGTAGCGCAAACTGCTTCGTTCGTTGTTTCAGTTCGTCGCGATCCATTGGGTCAAATCAGAAATCAGCCATCAGAAATCAGAAATTCAGTTGAGACGTATTCTGTCGTGCGAATCCCACGCGCTCGTGTCCGAGAGGATCACTTGATCGCCCGGTTTGAGTCCGCTCAGGATCTCGATGGAGTTGACGGAGCTGCGGCCGAGTTTCACCGGCGTGCGCACGGCTTCGCTGCCGCCATCGACCAGCTTGAACATGCCGACGGTACTATTTTCCTGGCCAAAGGCGGGACGGCCTACGTAAACGACGTCATTTAGGCGCTCGAGTTCGATGGTGCCGTCCACCGTCAGGTCAGGGCGCGCTCCCTTTGGTAGCTGGCCGTCAATTTGCGCATCCACTTTCACCGTGCCCTGCTCGACCGCGGGATCGACGCGGATGACATGCCCCGTCACGATGCCGTTGCGCGTGTCGATGGTCGCTTTCTCGCCAATCTGAATGTCTTTCGCCTGTGTCTCGGCGATTTTGATTTCGGCCTTGAGCTTCGTCGGATCAGCGACTCGCGCCAGATTATCGCCCACCTTCACTCGCTGGCCCACGTCCACTGGCAACTGCTGTAGAACGCCGTTCATCCCGGCTTTCACGTGCAGCGCTTCCACCTGCTCCAGCTTCAGCTCAGCCGCGGCTTTCGCCTGGTCAACCTCGGCCTGTTTCGAAGCGAGCTGCGGATCGATGGAATCGCGCGAAAAAATGAGCCGTTTTTGTTCAATGGCATCGCGGTTCGCCAGCTCGGATGCTTTTACCTGCGCCGTCTTATATTGCAGCTCGGCGACAAGGCCGTTCTTCTTCAGCTGCTCGTTCGTCTCGCTCTCCATCATCGCCTGCTCGTACTCAGCGTGTACTTGCGCAGCGTTCGCTTCCTGCGCCAGCAGCTCGCGTTGCAAGTTGGCGCGCAGCGTCGTCAGCTCGGCTTCTGCCGCTTTCGCTTTCGAATCGGCTTCGTGCGCGGCCTGCTCCAGCTCAGGGCTCGAGAGCAATAAAATGACGGTATCGGCGTCCACGTGCGCGCCGGGACGCACCAGGATTTTGTCCACACGACCTTCGGTGTTTGCCGGGATCCAGCGAATCTCCTCCGGCACCAGTGTGCCGAGTCCGCGTACTTCGCGCACCATCGGCCCGCGTTTGACCGTGTCGATCCAAACCGTGGAGCGGTCCACGCTCGGCACGGCCGGTTTTAGATGCGACAGCACGACCGTGATCAGGAGCAACGCCAGCGCGCCGCCCGCCGCGTACATTATCCGTCGGCGGCGTTTCTTTTTCGCGGCGCCCACCCGCGGAACGTCCATGCCTGAGCTCGACGGCGTAAAACCCGCCGGTCTCACAATGGTGGGTTGCGTGTGCTCTTCAGGTTTCGGTCGCAACATTCGGGTTTACAGGCTGCCGATAGAGCGCAGAAAATCTGCGAGCGCGTGCACGTTGCTAAGTACCGGAATCGCCGCCGTGACGACGATCGCACCGAAGGCGAGCAGCTCGCTGCAAAATTCGCCGCGCGCTTCGTGGCGGAAGTACTCGCCGCTGATGTTGCGGAATGACGGCACCTCGTGCCGCGCGCAACCGCCGCGGAAATTCGGCAGCGCCGCGACGTGATAATTCGCGTCAAGGCGCGGGAACTGCCTGTTGTTGAGCTGATCTTTGGGACTGGTTGGTTTCATATTTTCCTTTCATCCGTTGTGATGCATTCGGCATCGCTGGCGGATTCAAAAAATTTTCTGGTGTTGCCGCGCCATATTGCAATGGCCGTGCCAACTCTCGGCGACGAAACGGAAGCCGCACGATTACAACACTTTGCGATTTGTGAACTGACGAGCGTGCGGCGTTTGATGCACCGCGCATGGGATTCTGCCGTCCCGTTTTCGGGACGTCTTTTTGTGCGCTATGCTGCGCCATGAAAAAATCGCTTTGGGCAATTTCGCTACTCGTCCTGGCAAGCGTAGCGCGCGCGGATGAGTACCAGTTCATCAAACAGATTCCGGTCGGCGGCGAGGGCGGATGGGATTACCTCGCGATTGATGGGCAGGCGCAGCGTCTTTACGTTTCGCATGCCAGCAAAATCATCGTGGTCGATTTAAACAACGGCAGCGTCGCGGGCGCAATCGCCGACACACCTGGCGTACACGGCTTCGCCATTGCGCCGGAGCTCGGGCGCGGTTTCTCCAGTAACGGCAGAGAGAACAAAGTGTCGGTCGTTGACCTGAAGACGCTTAAGACAATTTCGAAAATTGAGACCGGTGAGAACCCGGACGCGATCGTTTACGACTCAGGGCGGCACGAGGTTTATGCGTTTAATGGCCGCAGCGGGTCAGCGAGCGTGATCGATGCAAAGAGCGCGAAAGTCGTTGCTACGATTCCGCTCGACGGCAAGCCGGAGTTCGCTGCCGCCGATCCGGAAAGTGGACGCGTCTTCTGCAACATCGAAGACAAAAACGAGATTGCGGCGATCGACACGAAATCGCACAGTGTTGTCGCACGATGGCCGCTCGCGCCGGGTGAAGAGCCCAGCGGTTTGGCATTCGACGCCGCGCACCATCGGCTTTTTGCCGGCTGCGAAAACAAGCTGCTGGTGATGATGGATAGTACCAACGGTAAAGTACTCGCGACCGCACCGATCGGCGCCGGCGTGGATGCGTGCGCGTTCGATGCCGAGAAGCAACTTGCCTTTGCCTCGTGCGGTGACGGCACGCTCACAATCGCCAGGCCGAATGGCGACAAGCTGGACGTTGCGCAAACAGTGCAAACTGAACGCGGCGCCCGCACCATGGCGCTCGACCCCGTCACGCATCGTGTTTATCTCGCGACAGCGAAATTCGATCCAACGCAAAAAGACGAACGCGGCCGGCCAAAGATGATCGACGGTACTTTTCATCTGCTCGAGTACGGGTCGAAATAAAGCGCGCGTCAGCGTCATTCCGAGCGGAGCGGAGCGCAGCGAAGTCGAGGAATCCCGTGGAGTTAACTTAGAGGCGAGACCTACCGGCTCCCTCGACTCCCACTTTGTTTCGCTCGGGATGACATGCTTTGCGGGCGCGAAACGATTTTTCTTCTCAGCGTCCGAGGAATGTTATAATTTCTAGAGTGTTCCGCCGCTCCCTCATCGTCCCACTACATGAAAATTCGCCTCCTCCGCCAGCTCGGCATTTACCTCGCCATCGCGATCACTTGTTACTTCGTCGGCGCCTGCCGCCAGGCTGTTGTACTCAACCCGAAGGAAGACGATCTGATCGTACTCAACGGCTGCGTGGTTTCGGCCTGCAATTATCTGGCCGCAGTGAAGACGCAGCATTCGCTGGAGAAGAATTTCTGGGCCAAAATCATGCTCGTGCGCTACCAGGATCATCCTGCCGGTCACGCGTATTGCGTCTGGGAAACTGACGGTACTATCTACGGCTACGATCGTAACGTCGGCGGGTTTCCGATTCCGGTTTACACGCACGATCCCAAATCGATCGCCAGCATTCTCGGGAAAGAATTATCCCGGCATCTGCACGATGACCTGGTGGTGAGTACCGCAGAGTTCGTCGAGCCGACGGCGAACGTGCGCAGGTTCTAAGCTGGCGCGCTTCTTCACGGAACATTATCCCAGCCGCCCTGGTTCCTGCTTCGTGGGTTCCTGGGGATAGGTGCTGATTGCTGACGAGTACGAGCACGAACACGAGGGAAACCGGTACAAATCTAGCTTCGCTTGACTTTTGTGCTGGAACACACGCAGTCAGACGAGGCGCAGATTCTTCAAACGATTGATATGTTTGAGGTGATCACCCGGAGTAACCCGGATGATTACCAGAGCTTGGAGATTCTCAAGGAAGCTTATGGGAAGCTGGGTCGCACAGAAGAGGCGCTGAAGATTTCGCGCAAGCTGGCGGAGGCGTACTTCAATGCGGGCTCTTACGGACTGGCGATGCAGGAGTTCGAGGCCTTGCTCCAGCAGCAGCCGAACTCGCCAGAAATCTTGTCGATGCTGGGCGAAATCGAGGGACGCCTCCAGGCGGCGAAAACGCCCGAGAGCGCGTTGATCGCCAAGGCGATTTACTCGCCGGACGAAGGCGCGCTGGTCGAGATCGAGAAAAAAGGCGAACAATACAATCTCCAGGAACGCGGCGACGATCAGCTGGCGAAGTTCCTCATCGTCCAGCAGTTGTTTCCCGAGGAGGAGGTGACTGCGGGGCTCGAGACGGTGCAGCAGCTGAACAAGAACCTCGGTGCACAAACAGTGGCGGCGTCGCTCCTGGATAAGCTTTGCCGGCAGGATACGGACAAGCTCGACCGGGTCATCTCAGCATTGATCGACCGGGCAAAGGCGGCGTTTATCCCGCTCGAGTACTACGATTTAGACCGGCAACTCGCGCGCTTGCTGCCGGATAATCTGACGCTGGGGCGCTTGTTTGTGCCGTTCGATCTGATCAGCCGCACAATCATGATCGCGTGCTGTAATCCGTTCGACACTGCCGGGCGGGCGGCGGTGCAGCAATCGCTCGATTACACGGTGCAGTGGTACTTGGCGAGGCCGGGGGCGATTTTGAAGGTGCTGGGGGATGTGTACCGGCTCGGCGGCAAGTAATCCGGACAGCAGAAGACGGAAAACAGCGATCGGAAAATCAGAAATCAGAGATTGTAGATGGCGGTAAGAGCGAAAACTTTTGGTGAACGAGTAGCCGATCTGTTGATCGCGGACGGGCTGCTTTTGCCCACGCAACTCGAGGAAGCGGTCGGAATCCAGAAAACCGACGGCGGCCGGTTGCTGAAGATTTTAACCGACAAACAGTTCGTTACGGACCAGGACATGGCGTTCTCCATGGCGCGCTGCCTGAACGTGCCGCCGGTGAACCTGGCCAAGCTGCGCATTCCCGAGGAAATCCTCTCGCTGGTGCCGCGCGATCTGGCCAAAGCGAACCGGCTGGTGCCCATCGCGCGGGTGAACGGCAAGCTCTTCGTCGCCATGGCCGATCCCACCAACGTGGTGGCGCTCGACGACGTGAAACGCCGGGCGCAGCTCGACGTCGTACCGATGATTTCCACCGAGAAAGGCGTGGCCGATGCGCTCAGTGGAGTACACGGCGGCGCGGACATGGGCCAGGTGCTGCGACAAGTGGCGGGCGAGCTCGGCGACCCCGGAAACGTGGAAGTACAGCAGGCGAAGAGCGACGAGATCGATATCGACCGGCTGGCGACGGACAGCGAAGACGCGCCGGTAATCAAGATCGTGAACCTGATCATGGTGCAGGCGATCAGGGAAAAAGCTTCCGACATTCACATCGAGCCGTTTCAGAGAACGCTGAAGCTGCGGTTCCGTGTGGATGGCGAGCTGGTGCAGGCCGAGTCGCCGCCCAAGGCGCTGCAACTGGCGATTACCTCGCGCATCAAAATTCTCGCTGGCCTGAATATCGCGGAACGGCGCGTGCCACAGGACGGGCGGTTCCGCATCAAGGTCTTGGGCAAGGAAGTAGATTTGCGTGTCTCGATTCTGCCCGTCGCTCATGGGGAGAAAATCGTCATCCGTATTCTGGATAAATCGGCGCTGACCGGCTCGATCGAGCAGATGGGAATGGACGAAGGAACGCTGGAGCGTTTCAAGCGTGCCATCGATGCGCCGCACGGGATGATTTTAGTGACGGGGCCGACCGGTTCGGGCAAAACGACAACGCTGTACTCGGTGCTCCAGGAGCTGAATAATCCGCAGTACAACATCGTGACGGTGGAGGACCCGATTGAGTACGAGCTGCCCGGGATCAACCAGGTGGCGGTACGTAACGACATCGGGCTGGATTTTGCATCAGCGCTGCGGTCGATTCTGCGCCAGGACCCGGACATCGTGATGGTGGGCGAAATTCGCGATAACGAAACGGCGGACATTGCCGTGAAAGCAGCCCTGACCGGACACCAGGTGCTCTCGACCCTGCACACGAACGACGCGGCGGGGGCGATCACGCGACTTGATGACATGGGGATCGAGCCGTTCCTGATTTCGAGCTCGATTTTGATGACGTGCGCGCAGCGACTTGTGCGGCGTATTTGCACGAACTGCCGCGAGGAGTACCGCCCGGAGCCGGAGATGTTCGCGCGGCTGGGCATAGAGGCGAAAAGCGACGTGACGTTTTACCACGGGAGCGGCTGTGACCGGTGCAAAGGCCGCGGTTACCTCGGCCGCACAGCCATTATCGAAGCGCTGCCGGTAAGCGAAGCAGTGCGGAGGTTGATCGTGAAACGGGCCTCCGCGGCGGTGATCAAGAACCAGGCGGTGAGCGAGGGGATGAAGACGTTGCGCATGGCGGGCTTGGACAAGGCCCTCGAAGGCGTAACCACGCTGGAAGAAGTGTGGCGGGTAACGGCGGAGGACCACTAGAAGAAAAGCTGAATGCTGAAAGCTGAAACGCGGAGATGAAGCTGCCTTTTGCTCAGTTATTCCAAAGAGCGAAGACGAAGGCTGGTTCGAAAGAGCCGAAGCCGGCGCCGGCGCCGATGCCGGTCGTCAGGAAAGCTCAGAGTGAACGGCTGGCCAAAACGGTTCTGCCAAGTGCCGCGAAACCGGAAACGACGCAAGCTGCCGACTTCCGATCGGAGAAGGGTGGCAACTCCGAAACTTGCCCGACATTCGCGACGGAGCTGGCGCAAGTTTCCAACTTGCGTTCAGAGGAAGCTGGCAAGTCAAAAACCATTTCAACAGGCGCGGCGAAAATCTCGATGGGGGGAGTCGCGACAAATCCCGCTCAGAATTTGCCTCCCGCGGTGGCAATTGCACTCGAGCCAAATGTCGAGCGCGCGATCTCGCTGCCGCTGGCGGATGTCATCGCGCAAATGCCCGACGGTTACCTGAGGCCGCGCGAAGCGCTCGATGTGAACCGGCGCGTGTTACTGAAAGCGGCAGAGGTGGAGAAGGGAATGGCGACGGGGCGGCCGGCCATCGCCGTCACGACTTTGTTTCAACAGGTGCCCGAGATATTCATGCACACCGTGCCCTCATCCGATGGCGCGATGGTCGCGCTGCCGTTCGATCGCGTCTTGAACGAATTGTCGAACCTCTCTTTGCGCAGCGACCAGGCGACCGAGCAGGCAGTGCCGCAGGTGGAAACGCCATTTCTCCAGGCCGCGCTGGAAGACACCGAGCGTTTCGGCACACCGTTGCCGGCGATGCGGGAAGGCGCTGAAAAAGAGGAGTTGCCTCCGGTGCGAGTTGAGCCGGCGAGTGCGGAGGCGTTTGCCGCGGCGGTACCGGAAGCGACGGAATTTGTGGCGAGGCCAAAGGCGCAAGCGAGCGATGCTGGAACGAGCGTTCCGGTTGGCCCATCTGAGTACGGCGCATGGAATTCATCTGAAGCTGCGGGTCTGGCAGAAAAGCGTCAGACGCAGGACTTGCCGGAGAGTACGGGGGCGATGCGCATTCCATTTACGCCACCGATCCCGCCGAGCGCTGGCGAGCAGGAGAAATTTGGGACGGGTGAGCCCGCGTTTCCGCGAGTTCCAGCCTCCAGTGGGCCGCCCGTTCCATCTGCTCCGCCGACTGTCGATGCACCGACACCGATCCCATTCAGTTTCCCCGCGCCGAGCGACGACGTCTGGAAGTACGCGGCAGAGCAGGCTGGTGCAGGTGGCAGCACCACGGGCCACGAGGAAATGGCCGAGCCATTGTCGATTTTAGCGGAATCAACCAAAGCCGAAGTACCGAGCTATCACGAGCCGATCCTTCAGTTGCCGCTCCGGCCGATTCTCGAGCGCTTGCCGCCAATGCAGCTCGGCGGCAACCCCGCCGCTGTGCCGGAACATGCGACGGTTTCATTCCCGGAGAGCGCGATTGCACCTCAGCTCGCCACCGGCAAAGTGACGGTAAGTCCAACCGCTCTCTACGCGGTGTTGTCGGAAGAGTACCGGCGCTTTTTCGTGCCGCATGCAGTCGACGCGCCCGTGGAACTGCCGCTGCGTGATGTGCTGGCAAATCTGCCAGGTGATGCGCTGAAGGTGCGCTCCGACCAGGAAGCACAAGCCGTGGGAGAAATGTTCGAGACGCCGTTCTCGGCCACAGCGGCAGAAGACGCCGCCAGGCTTTCGGGAAAAGAAGCTGAAGCGCCGAAGACCCAAACGCCCAAACAACAGAGCGCGGCTGAAGATCGTGGCGCAAGGGCCGCGGTTGCCCAGGTCAATACGCCGCAAGCTGAGACCGCGGCGCAGCCACAACAAACGCGCCAGCCGGAGCCGTCGCCGTGCAAGACTCAAGCGAAAGACGCGCTCGAACAAGCGTGCGCGCTGCCAGGGATTGACGCGTGCAGCGTGATCTTCCGCGATGGGCTGAGCATCGCCGGAAATATCCCCGAAGAGATGCACATGGAAGGGCTCAGCGCGGTGGCACCAACACTGCTGCAAAAGATCGAAAAACACATGCTCGAAACTTCCCTCGGCCGTCCGCTAAGTCTTACCGTTCACGGTGACAAGGCGCCGGTGACGTTTTGCGCCGCGGGCGACATTTGCGTCACCGCCGTGCATCGTGGTGAGCTCGGCGCGATCGCGCGACGCGAGCTGACACGGCTCACGGAGGAACTTTCGCGCGCCTACTCGGAGACCCCTCATGTCGATCATTAATTACGCCAGCCGCGAGATTCAGTTTAAAATCGTCTATTACGGACCTGCGCTTTGCGGCAAGACGACGAACCTCGCTTACATTCACCAGCGGATTAATCCGCAAAACCGGGGCGATCTTGTCTCGCTTGCCACCGCCGCGGATCGCACGCTGTTCTTCGATTTCCTGCCGCTGAATGCCGTAGTCATCAAAGGCTTCGTCACCAAATTCCAGCTCTACACCGTGCCCGGACAGGTGATCTACAACGCCACCCGCCAGCTCGTACTTCGCAGTGTCGATGGCATTGTCTTCGTGGCTGATTCGCAGTGGGAAAAAATGGAAGAGAACGTCGAGAGTTTTAAAAACCTCGAGGAAAACCTGGCGAAACAAAATATGGCACTCGATGACGTGCCCTACGTGGTTCAATACAACAAGCGCGATCTGCCCGGCATCGCGCCGGTCAATTACCTCGAGTACGTGCTGAACAATCGCAAACGGCGCGTGCAAAGCTTCGAAGTTATCTCGAGTACAGGCCAGAACGTGTTCGCCACGCTCAACGCCGTCTCACAAATCTTGCTGCACAAATTCAGCCGGCAAAGCGATATCGCCCGCACGAGCACGCCGGCGACCAAGCCGCCATCGCCTGCCGCAACTCAGCCGCACAAGGTGGAAGCATGAACACCATCCCGGTTTTGACGATTGAAGATGTCGCGACGCTCGACAGCGTGCTGGGTGATTTCCTGAAAAAGGCCGAGGCTGAGCTCACGGTGGTGATCGACCGCGGCGGCAACGTTATTTCGCAGTTCGGCGACATGACCATCATGGACGTGACCATCATCGCCGCCCTGGCCGCAGGGTCCTTTGCAGCCACGCGCGAGCTGGCGCGCCGCATCGGCGAAGTAGAGTTCAACGCCCTTTATCACCAGGGGAACGGCAGTCACATTTTCATGAATTCGGTGGACGAAGAGACCATCATGATCACCGTTTTCGGGCCGCGCACGACAGTGGGACTGGTGCGTTTCTACGCCACGAGCACGGCGCAGCAGGTTTCCAAGCTGCTGAAGGCCGTGCAGGAAAGTACACGCCCCTTCTCCTTCGATGAAGGGGAGCTAAGTACAGCCGCGCTCTTCAGCGATACGCTTCCCGCTGGGTAACGCGCATTCTGGGGAGCGCACTGCCAGCGCTCAGAATCCGAACGGCCATCCGGCTTGCAAAGTCGGCTGCCTGGCCGAGGCTTTCCCTGTGCGGTACTCAGGGTTGCTGAGGGTTGGGGTTATCGCCACCGCGCTTCTCGGCGCGGGTGCCGACGCCGCTACCGACGTTCTCACCTGGCACAACGATTCCGCCCGCACCGGCCAGAACCTCGGGGAGACGCAACTCGCCGTCGGCAACGTCAACGCCGCAAATTTCGGCAAGCTGTTTCAGATCAACGTTGACGGCAAAGTGGATGCGCAGCCGCTGATCGTTAGCAAACTAACGATTCCGGGCAAAGGTGTGCACAACGTCGTCATCATCGCCACGGAACATGACACTGTGTACTGCTGCAATGCAGATGACGGCACGCTGCTCTGGCGCAGATCGATGTTGCCGGCGGGCGAAATCACTTCCGAGCCAGTGGATGGTTGCGACCAGGTCACCCCCGAGATCGGGATCACATCCACGCCCGTCATCAATCGCGGCATTGAACCGCACGGGACGATTTACCTGGTGGCGATGAGCCGGAACGGCAGCGGCGTGCATTTCCAGCGGCTGCACGCACTCGATCTGACCAGTGGCGCGGAGCTATTCGGCGGCCCAGTGGAAGTGGTCGCGAGTTATCCGGGAACCGGCGACGACAACGACGGGCACGGGCAGGTCATCTTCGATCCGAAACAATACAAAGAGCGCGCGGCATTGCTCTTCGCTAATGGGCTGGTTTACACAAGCTGGGCATCACACTGCGACTTCCGCCCTTACACCGGCTGGATGATGGGATTTAATCCCACCACGCTTGCCCGTACTCAGGTTGTGAATTTTACGCCGAACGGCTCCGAGGGCGCGATCTGGGCGGCCGGCGCGGGACCCGCTGCCGATTCCGCCGGCAATATCTTCGCTCTGCTCGGCAATGGCACCTTCGAGACAACGCTCAATGCCAACGGGTTTCCGGACCGCGGCGATTTCGGTAATTGCATCGTCAAGCTTTCGGTCGTGAGCGGCGCGCTGCGGGTGAGCGATTACTGGACGATGTCGAACACAATTTCGGAGTCGAATAGCGATACAGATCTCGGCTCCGGCGGCGCGCTTCTCCTGCCGGACATGCGGGACAGCAGCGGCAACATCCGGCATCTGCTCGCCGCCGCCGGCAAAGATGGACACATCTACATCGCGAACCGCGATAACCTCGGGAAGTTCACGCCGAACAATAACGCGACGCTCTATGAAGATGCCGGCCGCGTTTTGCCAGGCGGAATTTGGAGCGCGCCGGCGTACTTCAACGGCCGCCTGTACTACGGCGATGTCGGAGGGACACTAAAGGCATTTAGCTTCGTCAACGCCCGCGTCAATCCCACGCCCGTTTCACAGAGCGCAATCACGTTCGATTATCCCGGTACCACCCCGAGCGTCTCGGCCGGCGGCAACTCCAACGCGATTGTCTGGGCGGCACGAAACACCAATCCCGCAGGTCTCTTCGCCTTCGACGCCACCGATCTCGGCCATCAACTGTACTCAACCGGTGATGCCCCGAATGGGCGCGATAATTTCGGCGCCGGCAACAAGTTCATCACGCCGACGATCGCGAACGGAAAAGTGTATGTCGGTACCACCAAAAGCGTCGGCGTTCTTGGGCTGTTTAATCCGCCCCATCTTTTCGATATTTCTACCCGGGCGAATGCCGGCACGGGCGAGAACGTCCTCATCGGCGGCTTCGTCATTCAGGGCGCAGCTCCGAAGACGCTCGTACTTCGCGCGCTCGGACCCTCGGTGCCGGTCGCAGGTCACATGCTCAATCCCATGCTCGAGCTGCACGATTCGAGCGGCGCGCTGATCGCCTTCAACGATGACTGGCAGACAAACAATCCGAATGCGTCTGCCATTCAGCAGGCCGGGCTCGCGCCGCCGGACGCGAAGGATTCGGCTATCATGGCCACACTTACGCCCGGCAGTTACACGGCGGTGCTGCGCGGAGTAAACAACACCAGCGGGATTGCGCTGGTCGAAGCGTATGATCTCTCCACCCCGCCCACTTCAAACCTGGTCAACGTCTCATCGCGCGGGTTTGTCGGGACTGGCGATAGCGTACTCATCGGCGGAATCATCGTGCGTGGCGTGGCGCCAGAAACAGTGCTATTCCGCGCGATCGGTCCTGACCTCGCGAATTTCGGTGTGGCGAACGCTCTCGCCAATCCCGTGATCGACGTTCGCGATGCCAACGGCGCCCGGATCGCGTTTAACGACAATTGGAAAGATTCCCAGGAGGCGCAGATCAGCGGGACGGGATTGCAGCCGGCGAATGATAACGATGCCGCCGCGCTGCTTACGTTACCGGCTGGGAATTACACGGCCATCGTCAGCGGCGTGAATAGTACGACCGGCGTGGCTCTGGTAGAAGCCTACGAAATTCAGTAGGCGCTTCCTCGAACCGGCCACGTAGCGCACGCGCACGGTTCTGGCGTGTGGTCTGGCTCCTGCTCCGATATTGCCGGTACTCTATGCAAGGAGGATTACGCATTTTAACCGTGGAGGATGAGCCGGCTGTTACCCAGCTGCTCGCGCTCGTGCTAGGCGGCCCGGCCGCTAAGATCGTGAACGCCTGCGATGGCTGGATGGCGTTGATGAAGATTGGTGCGGCCGATGAACCTTTTGATGTCGTGATTACCGATCACAACATGCCGCGCATGACCGGGCTGGAGCTGGTGCGGCGGCTGCGAGTGCGTGAGTTCGCCGGGAAAATCATCGTGCTGTCCGCTTACCTCAGCGAAGAAAACGTCCGCGCTTACGAAGAATTGCACGTGGACATGATGCTCGCGAAACCTTTCGACGTAGGAGAACTGCAACTCGCGGTCGAGCTTCTCACGAAGAAAACTTCCGCGACGAGTGCCGCTCCGGTTGTCCTGCCGGTGTAAGTACAGCCGATTTTGTAGTAGCTACTCGGCTTTACACCACTGATCCACCCATTCGGTCACCGTTTTCCACCAGAGCTGCGAGTTCTGCGGCTTCAGCACCCAGTGACCTTCGTCTGGGAAGTACAGCATCTTCGATGGTACTTTGCGCACCTGCAGCGTCGTAAACAGGTCGAAGCCCTGTGAGACATCGAGCCGGTAATCGAGCTGGCCGTGCACGACCAGCGTGGGCGTTTTGAAATTTTGCGCGTACTCGTGCGGCGAAAACTTGCGATACAGCGCTCGGTTCTGCCACGGCGGACCACCCCATTCCCAGTTCATGAACCAAAGCTCCTCGGTGCTGCCATACGCGCTTTCGGCGTTGAACATCCCATCGTGCGAAACGATGCACTTGAAGCGGTCGGTGTGGCCGAGGAGCCAGTTCGCCATGTAACCGCCATAGCTCGCGCCGAGGGCGCCTTCGCGCGTTTTATCGATGAAGGGGTACGTTCTCTCGACGTAATCGAGGCCTTTCATCAGATCGACGAACGGTTTCCCGCCCCAATCGCGACTGATTGAATCGGTAAACGCCTGGCCGTAACCGGTCGAGCCGTGGAAATTGATCATCACCGAGACGTAGCCATTCGCGGAGAACAACTCGGGATTCCAGCGATAACTCCAGTCATCGCCCCATGCACCCTGCGGCCCGCCGTGGATCAGAAACTTCAACGGGTACTTCTTATTAGGATCGAATCCCGGCGGCTTGATCATGAATCCCTGCACGTCCGCGTTCTCCGCGCCTTTGAACGTGAAGGATTCCATCGGCTGCATATCGATCTGCGACAGTACGGGCTCGTTCATATGTGTCGTGAATTGCGGCGCCGACTTCGTCGAAACGTCGAGGCTCGCGATTTCACTCGGGGCCGAAATTGAGTCGCGCGAGAAGAACAGACGGTTGTTTCCGCCGAACAGGAGGTCGTCGGCATGTACTCTGGCGATTTCGCTCGGCTGCGCATTTTCCGACACGCGATAGATCGGCGACTCACCGTGGTCCTCGGCGCTAACGTAGATTGTGGTCGAATCAGGCGCCCACGTGAAGCTCCCGACAGAACGGTCGAACTTTTCCGTCAAATCGCGAATCTTGCCTGTTGCGCGTTCGTAGATGAGCAAGCGCTGTTTATCGGACTCGAAGCCGGCGCGCGCTTGCGAACGCCAGGCAATGTATTTGCCATCAGGTGAGTAGAGCGGCGTCGAGTCGCTGCCGGGACTGGTGGAAATCTTCTTTGGTGTAGAGGCGGGTGTCCCACCCGCGGTGCCGTTGCCCTTTTCTGCGGGTGAGACACCCGCCTCTACATTCGCATTGTTGATGGGCACGATGAAAATTTCGTTATTCGTGCTCGTCGCCTCCACTTCGTCGATATTGCTCGTGTAGGCGAGCTCCTGCCCATCGGGCGAAGAGGAGTACATGTCCTGACCACCGAGGCTGAATGGCGGCACGTCGTGATCGCCAGGGGTGAGATCACGCGCCACCGGCGTTGTGGAGGCGGGTGTCCCACCCGCATTTCTGGCTGGCGTATCGGCGGAATTGTCTGCGGGTGAGACACCCGCCTCTACAACGAACAAATGGCTGCGCTTAAACTCGGTGAACGCGTTCCAGTGCCGGTAAAACAGGCGCGTGAAAATCTTTGCCTTCACTTTGCTCTTTGAGAGTTCCTCGTCGCGCTGCTTGTTGCACGCGTCATCGTTGCAATCCGGATACACCGCCGAAACGAACACGATGTTTTTGCCGTCACCGGTCCAGATCGCACCATCAGCGCCGGTGGAGAGATTGGTGACCTGATGCGGCTTGCCGCTCAGCGCGCCGGCGTTCGCATCGAAATCGCACATCCAGATTTGCGTCGGATCGGTCGCCTTCGACGTCCAGATCAGCCGTTTGCCGTCTGGTGAAAACCGGGGCCGCTCCTCGTGGTTCGGCGTCTCGTTCAGGCGCCGCGATTCACCGCCTTGCGCGGGCACAATCCACAAATGCGAAATGCGCGTGTTCGACTCGAGATCCACGTCCACGCAATCGAAGACGACCCATTTTCCGTCGGGCGAAGGCTGCGGCGCGCCGACGCGCTTCAACTTCATCATCTCTTCGAAAGTGAACGGGTGTTTCGTCTGCGCTGAGGCAGAACACGCAAGGGCGGCGATGATGATGACGAAGGCGGCGGATTTCTTCATGGCGAGTATGAACCTGACGGACAGGATTAACGCGATTTCAAGGATTCAGAAGAGAAATCAGCCGCCTTTCTGGTAAGGAGCGCCCGTGGTCCTCTGCTCCACAGCAATTCACGTCGCGGCCGATGCCCAGCCCCAGCGCGAACTCTGTGCATGAGTACGGATTGTTTGGCCGGCGCGTTTGACCGGCGCAGGTTCATTGCGGGGGCATCGCGTGGACTTGTGGGCGCGACGTTTGCGCCGCAATTGCTGCGACTTGCCGCGGCGCAGGAGCAGGCAGGTTCGCCGTCGCAACCTCCGCAGAGTACGGCGGCGGGCGAGGCGTTGCCGCAGGAGAAACGCGTGGGATTTGCAATCGTCGGGCTTGGCCGTTTATCGCAAGGCCAGATCATCCCGGCGTTTCGCGTCTGCAAAAAGGCAAAGCTCGCGGCTCTAGTCAGCGGCGATGCAGCCAAGGCGCAAAAGCTTGCGCAAGAGAACGGCGTGCCGACAGACGCGATTTACGAGTACAAAAATTTCGACCGGATCCGCGACAACGCGACCGTGCAGGTTGTGTACGTCGTCCTGCCGAACTCGATGCACGCCGAATTCACCGAGCGCTCTGCCCGCGCCGGCAAGAATGTCCTTTGTGAAAAGCCGATGGAAACGAGCACGATGAAATGCCAGGCAATGATCGACGCATGCAGGAAGGCAAAAGTGAAATTGATGATCGCGTATCGGATTCAGTACGAGCCCATGAACCGCGCAATGCAGCGGCTGGTGCGGGACAAAACATTCGGCGCGGTAAAGTACGTCGAATCGGTCAACAGCGGACGAGTCGATCAGCCGCAGTGGCGTTTAAATAAAGCTCTTTCCGGCAGCGGCGCGGTGGGCGATCTCGGTGTGTACTGCATCAACACCATTCGTTTTTTGCTCGGAGAAGAGCCTACCGAAGTGTTTGCCCGCACCTTCCGGCCGCCCGGCAATCCGCTCTTCAAGGAAGTGGACGCGACCGCGATCTGGCAAATGCGTTTTCCCAGCGGCGTGCTGGTGAACTCGATGTGCTCCTTCGACGCGCACGACACGAGTTCATACCGCA
>JAFASN010000055.1 GCA_019244415.1 Verrucomicrobiota bacterium
GAAGAGACAGCAGCAACTCGATGACCGACTGACAAAAGATACGGCGGAAATTCGCGCCGTCTTTGGCGCACTCGCGCATCCGCTTCTAGTACTTGACTCAGCGCGCCGCCTTCGCCTGTGCAATTCGGCCTTTGAACAATTGATCAGTCAGCCCGCGCCTGCTGGCACGCCGCTGCTCGACCTTACGCGTGAAGCGGCTTTGATCGAGACGATAGACGCTTGTTTCGCTAGCAGCGAACCGGTTAACACGGAAGTCACATTGCTGGATAAAACATACGAGCTCACAGCAACACCCATCAGTGATGACTTAAAACAGGTCACCGGCGCGACCGCGATTTTTCACGACGTTTCGCGACTCAAACAAACCGATCAGATCCGGCGTGATTTCGTGGCCAACGTTTCGCACGAATTGCGGACGCCGCTTTCCATCTTTCGAGGCAATATCGAAACTCTGCTCGAAGACCAACAGCTTAGTACGACGGAGCGGCAGCAGATTCTCGCTACTGTAAGGCGGCATTCAGATCGCCTCACGCGCATCGTCGAGGATCTGCTGACTCTGACGCGACTCGAATCTAAGGCAGCATCGTTACAATTGGCGCCACTCGACGTCGTGAGTCTCCTCAAACGAATCGTGCGGGACTGGAGCAAACGAATTGCAAACAGAAATTTACATCTTGATCTGCGCACAGATGGCGATTTGCCGCTGCTCCAGGCGGACGAATTCCGCATCGAGCAAGTGATGAATAATCTGCTCGATAATGCCGTGAACTATTCGCCCGATGGCGGCGAAATCCTCATCAGCGCGAACGGACACAATGACAAGATTGAGCTAACCATTTCTGATCATGGCCCCGGAATTTCACCGGAGGATTTGCCGCGAATCTTTGAGCGCTTTTACCGCGCCGATAAGGCTCGCAGTCGCGCGCTCGGGAGCACCGGACTTGGTCTTTCGATAGTCAAACACATCGTGCACTTACACGGTGGCGAAGTATGGGCGGAAAGTGAATTGGGTAAGGGAACAAGGATACGACTACAATTCCGGCTACAGGGTTGAACTTCACCAAATTGTAACAAAGTCGCCACGCAGCTGTAACAAACATTGTTCAGGTTCTCCGCCGTCGCGTAGCAAAGCGACGCCTAACCTTAAACGGAGAAACCGATGTCGAAACACGCACAATCCCTTATCACAAAGTTATGTTTGAGCTTGGTGACAATCGTTATTTTCGGAGCGCCTTCATTGCGCGCTGCTGATCCGCCGGAGCAATCCGAGGGCGAGCGGTTGAAAAAACTGGAACAATCAGTCCGGGAATTGCAGCAGCGCAACGCGCAATTGGAGGAGGAGGTCAACCAGCTGAGGCAAAACAAGGAGCCTTTCGCACCCATTCTCACTCAACCGGAAGGTAAAGCGGTGGCGGGCAACGGAAACAAGGCGGTCTTTACGGCGCCTACTCCCCCGCCGGTGGATGTGCATCCAGCCGGCCCTGAGTACAAGCTCACTCTCGGCGGCTACATCCAGGCCAACTTTGAAGATGGAGCGGTCTCTGCCTTTGAGGGCCGCTTTGGCTTAACCGCGCTCAAAGACCGGTTCCGTCTGCGCCGCGCCCGGATCACTTTAACGGGAGACTTTGCCGAGCAGTTCGACTTCAAGGTTGAAGGCGACTTTGAGCAGAGCGACTCGGCCATTACCGCGCTCAAGAGCATTGATCTAAAAACGGGCAAAACCACCACCGTCTCCAACTCCACGCGCACGGAGTTTTCGGGCACGGACATTTACATTAACTGGCACGGGGTACCGGAAGCCAACCTGCGGATCGGGCAATGGAAAGCGCCCTTTGGGCTGGAGCAGCTCACCCCTGACACGCAGATTTATACCATCGAACGCAGCCTGCCTACGGGCGCGCTCACGCCCGAGCGGCAGATTGGAGCGATGATCTGGGGCCGGCCGCTGAGTAACGTGCTGCCGGAGCAGAAGGACCTGGTCACGTACTACGCGGGAGTGTTTAACGGCAACGGGCGCAACTTTAATACCAATGACAACAACGAATTCATGTATGTGGGACGAATGGAGCTACAGCCATGGAAGGGAAATTTCTTTGGCCAGCAATCCTTTCTCAAACTGGGGGCCGACTATCTCTTTAGCCGCGATGAGACCGGCAGCAATATCTCCCCGGCCTTGAACCTGAAGGTCAACTCCGATGGTTCACTAAGCTCCTACACCTTGCCTGGCCCCGATGAACGCCACGCCTACAGCGCCGATGCCTGGTTGCGGCTCGGTCCCTTTGATCTCATTGGCGAGTACTTGGATGAGAATGTGCGCTCGCGCGACCACTCCTTTAGCGACTTTGAAGCAAGCGGTGAGTACGTGCAGGGCAGCTTCTTTATTGTGCCCAGGACGTTGCAGGCAGTAGTCAAATGGGAGCACCTCAATCCCGGCCAGGTACTGGATGATGGGATTGAGTCCATTACCGGCGGGCTCAACTGGTACATCCACGGCGATTACCTCAAAGTCATGGCCGATTACGTCCATACCTGGTCCGATTACCGCCAGGTCCATCCCACAGTCGGCCAGGACTCCTTCGACGAAGTACTGCTCCGCATGCAGGTTGTCTTTTGAGCGGGGGATTTCGGTATCGCGTGAATTTGCGCGTTAGGTGAGACAAGCCCGCGAGATGTGCATCTCCCGCGGGCTTGTCATTTGGAAAATGAAGCTGCGTGCTGTCGCTGTCACACAATTGTTACACTTCGATCTTTGACGCCGGGGCGATAAATCGAGCACCGTTACTCCATGAAATCAGCTTTGTTTTCCCTAGCTTCTTTACTTCTCGGGTTGGCTGGCGCTTCGGCCCAAATGACCATCAATGGCGCGGGCGCCACTTTCCCGTATCCCATCTACTCAAAGTGGTTCGATGAGTACGCGAAGGTAGATCCCTCTGTTCGCTTTAATTACCAGTCGATTGGTTCCGGGGGCGGCCAGAAGCAGATTGTTGCCCAGACCGTCGATTTCGGCGCATCTGATGGCCCAATGAGTGATGAGAACCTCGCGAAAGCGCCTGGAAAGCTAATCCACATTCCTACTGTCGCTGGAGCAGTCGTAATCACTTATAACTTGCCAGGCTATCCTGAAGTAAAGCTCGATGGCGGCGTAACTGCCGGCATTTATCTGGGAAACATCACAAAGTGGAATGATCCCCAGATAGCCGCGCTGAACCCCGGAGCCAGTTTGCCGAACCAAGACATCGTCATTGTGCACCGCTCCGATGGCAGCGGTACCACCTTCATTTTCACTGATTACCTCAGCAAGGTAAGCAGTGAATGGAAATCGAAGGTGGGCAACAACACTTCTGTGAACTGGCCTGCGGGCATCGGCGGAAAGGGCAATGAGGGTGTTTCGGGCCAGGTAAAGCAGACAGAAGGCGCCATTGGTTACGTGGAGTTGATCTATGCCATCCAGAATAAGATGCCGTACGCCAGCCTCAAAAATGCGGACGGTAAGTTCGTGAAGCCGACTCTCGAATCGATCACCGCGGCGATGCGGACGGCACAAATCCCGGATGATTTCCGCTTTTCGATGACGAACGCAGAGGGCCCGGACGCCTATCCGATTGCCGGCGCGACATGGCTGCTGGTGTACGAACAGCAGAAGGACGCGGCCAAGGGCAAAAAGCTGGTCGATTTTCTGAAGTGGGCGCTGACGAAGGGCGAATACATGGCCAGGCAGCTCGATTACGCGCCATTGCCTGACGCGCTGCGCGATCGCGTATTAAAGCGCGTGGACGAGATCAAAATGTAATTGCGCGATCGCATGGCACTCGCGCTCGATCGACCAGCAGAACTCGTTGAGAGCCGCACTAAAAGTGTGGCGTTAAGGCCGCCCAGCGCGTGGGCGGATCGTGCGTTCCAGTGGCTCACGATGGTCATGGCCATGGCAGTGGTCGCACTCGTAATTCTGGTTGGCTGGCAATTAGCGCGCGGCTCTCATGTGGCAATCGGCAAGTACGGCTGGCGTTTCCTAATCAGTTCAACCTGGGATCCAGTGAACGATAGGTTCGGTGCACTGCCATTCATCAAGGTACGGCTTTGTCATCGCTCATTGCGCTCCTCATCGCGGTGCCATTGAGTATCGCGACAGGGATTTACCTGACGGAACTCGCGCCGGTCTGGATTCGTCAGCCACTCGTTTCCATCATCGAAATGCTCGCCGCGATTCCAAGCGTGATTCTTGGGTTGTGGGGAATCTTCGTGATGATTCCATGGCTGCGTGCGCATGCCTTTCCGGCGCTCAAGGCCGCGCTTGGCTGGACGCCGTTCTTCAGCGGCCCGATCTACGGCGTGAGCATGCTGGCCGGCGGCATCATCATCGCCGTAATGATTCTGCCGATCATCACTTCCGTGTCGCGCGAAATTCTGCGCAGCGTGCCAAATCTCCAGCGCGAAGCCGCCTATGCGCTCGGCGCGACGCGCTGGGAAGTGACGCGCATCGCGGTTCTGAGTTACGCGAAGAACGGCTTGTTCGGCGCGGTGATTCTTGGGCTCGGCCGTGCGCTGGGTGAAACGATGGCCGTCACCATGGTCATCGGCAATACGCCCCAGATAAAAGCGTCGCTCTTTGCGCCCGGCTACACGCTGGCGAGCGTCATTGCGAACGAATTCACGGAAGCGACCACCGACATTTACCTGCAGGCGCTTTTTGAAATTGGGCTCGTGCTTTTTGGCATCACGATCATTACCAACCTCGTCGCGCAATTGCTCTTGAAGACGATGAAAACCTCGAAGACCACGCGCGCGGTGCAATGAATCGAGAAAGCGCCCACACCTGGCGGAAGACAAAGAGCGCTGTTGCTTCGAGCATTGCCACCATTGCCGCGTTACTTGTTATCGCCCCGCTCGGTCTGGTTTTTTATCATTTGCTCGTCAGCGGAATTGGCGCGGTGAATGTCAACTTCTTCATCCATTTGCCGAAGCCTGTGGGCGAAGCCGGTGGCGGAATGGCCAACGCGATCGTTGGCTCAGGCGAGCTGCTCGGACTGGCGGTGCTGATCGGAGTGCCAGTCGGCGTACTGGGCGCTGTTTATCTCGCTGAGTACGGAGGAGCGCGCACCAATGCCGCGCTCCGGTTCCTCGCTGACGTACTCAACGGCGTCCCATCGATTATCTGGGGCGTGGTCGTTTACGGGCTTATCGTTTTACGCTTTAAGAGCTTCTCCGCGCTCGCGGGCGGACTCGCCCTCGGACTGATGATGATCCCGCTGGTAATGCGCACCACTGAAGAAGTACTGCTTCTGGTGCCAAATGGTTACCGCGAAGCGTCACTCGCGCTCGGCATCAGCCGGTGGAAAACGATTGTCCACATCGTGATGAAAACAGCCTCACGGGGTGTCATCACTGGCATCCTCCTCGCCTTCGGCCGGATTGCCGGGGAAACTGCACCACTTCTTTTTACCGCGTTCGGTAATCGTTTTTGGAACCACAGTTTGCACGAGCCGATCGCCGCGTTGCCGCTGCAAATCTTCACCTACGCGATTTCGCCGTACGAAGACTGGCACCGGCAGGCCTGGGCCGGTGCGCTCGTCCTCGTCGTCATGATCTTCCTTATCAACAGCATTGTGCGGCTTCTCACGCGCGGCTGCACCGTCCGCGTCGTATGATCGATCCCGCTATCAATTTCGCTCCGATGATTGAACCCCGCTCACCGATACCGGACATACGAATGCCGGTGCAAACTTCCGAGCAGCAAGCCGAAAAGCAGCGCACCGCGTTCAACGTTCGCAATCTGTCGATTTTTTACGGCGCCAAAGCGGCGATCAGCGACGTGACGATCGACATTCCGGAGAAAACTGTCACGGCGATCATCGGGCCGAGCGGCTGCGGAAAATCGACCTTTCTGCGTTGCCTCAACCGGATGCACGAGCTGGTGCCGAATACGCGGGTGGAGGGCGAAGTGCTATTTCATGGCCGCGACATTTACGGACCGCAATCCGACTCAACGATTATCCGGCGGCAGATCGGGATGGTGTTCCAGAAATCGAATCCGTTTCCGACAATGTCCATCGCCGACAACGTTCTGGTGGGTTTGCGGTTAAACGGCGTACGGAAACGCAGTCTGCTGAATGAGCGGCTGGAAAAATCGCTTCGTATGGCGGCCCTCTGGGACGAAGTTAAAGACGACCTCCACAAACCAGGCATGAGCTTGTCGGGCGGCCAGCAGCAGCGGCTCTGCATAGCACGCGCTATTGCAGTCGAGCCCGAGGTTCTGCTGATGGATGAGCCGGCTTCCGCTCTTGATCCCATCGCCACAATGAAAATTGAAGAGCTGATTCGCGAACTTTGCGCCGACTACACCATCGTGATCGTCACGCACAACATGCAACAGGCCGGCCGCGTCTCTGATCGCACCGCTTTCTTTTATTTGGGCAAACTGATCGAGGTCGACACGACCGATCGCATTTTCAGCAACCCGAAAGAGAAGCGCACTGAGGATTACGTCACCGGGAGGTTTGGTTGAGCCGTCATCCCGAGCGCAGCGAAGCAGAATCGAGGGGATCCGTTGGAAATCGGCGTCACGGTTTATTCAGCGGGATCCTTCGACTTCGCTGCGCGCCGCTCAGGATGAC
>JAFASN010000057.1 GCA_019244415.1 Verrucomicrobiota bacterium
TGGGAGATGTGATTGACCCGAGTAGCGGAAGGATTGTTGCGGGCGCGCGCACGAAAGACGGCAAAGGGTTTCTGAATCAAATGGCGCAGTTGAAGCTCGGGCACGGCGTGCAGCCGTCAAATGAGAACACGACCATCGCGGTGGTTGCGACAAACGCGGTCTTCAACAAAACGGAGATGAGCAAAATTGCGCAGATGGCGTCGGCTGGAATGGCCCGCGCGATCAATCCCGTGTTTACGACAGCAGATGGCGACACGATTTTTGCGGTCTCGACCGGGACGTCTTCAGTCAAAGCGGAAGTCGGCGCGATTGGAGCCATTGCCGCTGAAGCGCTTTCTGAAGCTATCTTGCGCGCCGTGATGAATGCGGAAGGGATACCCGGGCTTCCCGCGTATAGGGATGTTGTGCGGGATCAGGCTTTCACTGGCGGTTGATCAAACTCGCGATGTAACCCGCGCCGAAGCCGTTATCGATATTCACGACGGCCACGTTGCTCGCGCAACTATTTAGCATCCCGAGGAGCGCGGCGAGACCATGGAAGCTTGCGCCGTAACCGACGCTGGTCGGCACAGCGATAACGGGGCAGGAGACGAGGCCGCCTACGACGCTCGGCAGCGCACCCTCCATTCCGGCACAAACGATGGCCACGCGGGCGTGACTAAGGCGCTGGTGCTGCTGGAGCAGTCGGTGGATACCTGCAACGCCGACGTCGCAGATCGTTTCGACGTCGTTGCCCATGACCTCGGCGGTGAGTTGGGCCTCTTCGAGCACCGGTATGTCGCTGGTGCCCGCGCAAACAGCGACGATTTTGCCCTTTCCGTGAATCTCTTTATCGCGCCATACACGCACCACCCCCGAAGAAGGGAAATGTTCTGTCTCTGCGGCGAGTGCGGCGATGCGCGCGGCCATGTCCGGCGTGGCCCTGGTAAGGAGCAGGTTGGGCGATCGGGCGAGTAGAGCGGCCGCGATGCCGGCAACTTGATCCGCATCTTTGCCCTCGCCGAGGATCACTTCCGGCACACCATGCCGCATAGCCCTGTGGTGATCGACTTTCGCGAAGCCCAGATCTTCGAAGGGCATGTGACGGAGACTGTCGAGCGCAGCGTCGACCGTGGTTTCGCCATCGCGCACCTGCTCGAGCAGGCGTTGTATTTGTTGAGCATCCATGTTTCGTAAGGCGCGGGCTCTCGCTAAGATAGTAACGTTCCCTGCATGGCTCGCTTCTGGAAACGCCTGCGGCTGACGCTTGACATGATCAAGTTCGAGCATTCGGTATTTGCGCTGCCGTTTGCTTTCACGGGTGCGCTGCTGGCCTGGCGCGACAGCCGGTTTGAAACTTCGGGGCTCACCTGGCGCTTTGCGTGGATTGTCGTTGCGATGGTCGCGGGGCGTTCGGCTGCAATGGCGTTCAACCGCATTCTGGATGCCGAGATTGATGGACGGAACCGGCGCACGGCGAGCCGCCATTTGCCTGCTGGGCTGCTTTCCCGCGGTTTCGCCTGGGGCTTCACGTTCACATCTTCGTTTGTATTCTTGTGGGCGGCACGAGAGCTGGGGCGCTTGTGCTTCTTCCTGGCACCCGTCGTGCTCGCGATTTTTTTCTTCTATTCCTATTCGAAGCGCTTCACGATGTTTTCGCATTTGATTCTGGGTTTTTGCCTTGGGATGGCTCCAGCGGCAGCGTGGATTGCAATGCGGGGCACCCTGGACGCGCGTATTTTATGGCTGACGGCGGCAGTGATGTTCTGGACGGCCGGCTTCGATGTGATCTACGCCTGCCAGGATTTCGAATTCGATTGTGCCGAGGGGTTGTGCAGCATACCGAGGCGATTTGGCGTGAGCCGGGCACTGCTCATTGCCAGGGGGGTGCACGCCGGAATGATCGTCTGTCTTGTCGCGCTCGTGATTTCTTTTCATCTTGGGGCGCTGAGTCTCACCGGGATCGCGGCCGTAGTCACGCTATTGATCTACGAACACGGACTAGTGAAGCCGCACGATCTATCGCGAGTAAACGCCGCGTTTTTCACTGTGAACGGTTACGTAAGTGTGTTGTTTTTTGTTTTTTGGGCGGCTGATATTCTGACGCATCGCGGCTATTTCTAACAATGCGACCATCGATCGAAGATTCTCGACTGAAGCCGATATTCGAGAAAGTGCAGTGCGGTGAGCGGTTAAGCTTTGACGATTGTGTTGCGATGTTCCGCAGCCGCGATATTCTGCCGCTCGGTTACATGGCGAACATTGTGCGAGAACGGCTGCATGGGAACGTGACCTACTTCAACGTCAACCGGCACATCAA
>JAFASN010000014.1 GCA_019244415.1 Verrucomicrobiota bacterium
GACCTCGGCGCGCTGCTGCTGCTTGCCGCAGACACTTTCCGCTCGCTTTTCACCCACCGGCTGCGCTGGCGTTTGTTCCTTCGTCAGGTCGTGGAAATCGGATTGCTCTCGCAGCTCGTCGTCGTCGTCACCGGCGGTTTTACCGGAGCTGTCTTCGCCACGCAGACGTACTTTCAGTTCAATAAAATCGGGATGGGTTCAGCCGTGGGCGCGGTGGTTTCGGTCGCCATTTGCCGCGAGCTCGGCCCGGTACTCACAGCCTTGATGGTAAGTGGCCGCGTCGGCGCGGCCATGTCCGCGGAAATCGGCACCATGAAAGTAACCGAGCAGATCGATGCCCTGCGTGCGCTCGCGGTTTACCCCATCGATTATCTCGTGGTGCCGCGTGCGCTTGCCATGATGATCTCGATGCCGCTGCTTACGGCCGAGTGCATCGGTTTTGGCATCCTCGCCGGGTACTTCGCCGCCATCACCCTGCTCGATGTGAATGGCACCTACTACGTGGCAAACATGGTTCGTTGGACGTTGATGCGCGATCTCTACATGGGTTTGTCAAAAGCGTTTGTGTTCGGCATTCTCATCGTCTTCATCTGCTGCCACAAAGGATTGACCACACGCGAAGGCGCGGTCGGCGTCGGGCGCGCCACCACCGAGGCCGTGGTCGTTTCGTCACTCGCCGTACTCATCGCGAACTTCTTTCTAACCATGGCGCTCAACATTGTTTACCCCGCCGGGTACCAATGAGCGTGAAGGTTGAGAGTTGATAGCTGAGAGTGGAGAGTCGGGTTCGATCATGATCGACGCGCCAGAGCAGGCGGCTCTCAACTCTCAACCAAATAAGACTCTCAACTCTTCTCCAATGATCGCGGTGCACGATCTGCGCAAGGCGATCGATGGCCAGGAAATCTTGCGCGGCGTCAATCTCGAAGTGGCGACGGGCGAAACGCTCGTGATTATCGGCCGAAGCGGCGGCGGTAAATCAGTGCTGCTGAAAAATCTGATCGGACTGATGAAGCCAGACTCGGGCGAGATTTGCGTAGAGGGCAAAGACATTACTGGTCTAAGCGAACGGCGGTTGCGCAGCATCCGCGAAAAAGTGGGCATTCTCTTTCAAAGCGGCGCGCTCTTCGATTCGATGAACGTGGAGGACAACATCGCCTTTCCACTCCGCGAAGCCGGCATGCGCGACGCGAAAACCCTCCAAACGCGCGTCAACGAAGTACTCGAAGTCGTCGAACTGGAAGGGCAGAACACAAAAATGCCGGAGAGCTTGAGCGGCGGGATGCGCAAACGCGTCGGCCTGGCGCGCGCGATTATTCGGCGGCCGAACTGCGTACTCTATGACGAGCCGACTTCAGGGCTCGACCCAGTCGTTTCAGATTCAATCAACCGCCTGATTCGGCGGCTGCAATCGCGTTTCGGCATGACTAGTGTTGTCGTGACGCATGATATGCGAAGCGCCATGGAAGTGGGCGACCATATTGCTTACCTGCACGAAGGGCGCATCTACTTCCATGGCACACCGGCTGAGCTGGAGCGCTGCGACGATCCCATTATCCAGGATTTCCTGATCGGCCGCTCGCAAGGAACGCAGGATTAGCTCGCCTAACGCGGCAACGTCCGATCAGCAGCGTTCCAGAGGTCTATCATCATCACTTCGCCACGCTGGCCGAAGCTCGCAGCGCCATCTTCGTCTATTACGTTGAGAGTTTGTATAACCGCACCACGTCGGGCTAGTCAGGGCCGAGCGCCGTTTCCGGCAAGTAACTTCTCGATCGCGTCGTTGACATGTTGAGGCATTTCTTTCTCGGGAATGCGAGCGATATCGGCAAATGTCGTCCCATGTTCCAACCAGTAGCCCACCACGAGCCAGCCTGCATAATAGGCTTCGCGTTCCAGTCCGCTCGGTCCTTTATCCATAGTGAAGCGCATCACGTCTTCCGATTTGCTTGAGTTAAGGACAGATTGCACGTCTTTCAAAATTGCCGGGCGAAGCCTTGTCGCTTCGGTAAACCACCCGGGACGCGCTTCGACGTAACCGGCTTCGGTTCGGCCGGGAACGAGCTTCTGCGTCACGCGCATCGCCAGCCCTTCGGTTAAAACCGTCGTCCCAATGGTGCGAATCCAGCCGCCGGAAAAGCTGCCCATGCTGATATGCACCGCATGAGTCAGTTCGTGGGTCATCCGCAGGGCTCGCCCATTCGGATCACCCTCGATCGGGATGGCAGTCATGATCTTTCCGCCCTCCGCAGCGGTAAACGCGTTTTCCTCAAACCCGCCGACGTATACCACCAGTGTGACGTTGACCGGCCGATCGGGGCGCAGAAGCTCGGCGATCGAATGGATCGTTGCGTGTGGGTCGGGAGTTAAGCCAGCAGCACCTTCGCGAATGCGATCCAGCACCGCTGGGTACCGCGGCCAGGCATCGTTCAGAAGCTTCTTGGCGATCTCCTGTCCTTCGGGCGTCGGCGGCACTGCGGCGAAATCGTAATCTTTTTTCCAAAGTTCCCACCGCCGCTGTGGGGAGGCATTCTCTTTGACAGCTTCGTCATAGAAATTGAGGAACTTTGGCGTCAGATCACGGATCGTGAGATTTAGCGGCGGGAGTTCATCCGCACCACGACCCGTCCACGAGAATGTGACGCAAAACAATGTCGTCACGATCATTCCCGCCCTTTTGATACGATGTGTCATCATTTGCGTTTTGTTCGAGATAGTTGTTACACCAACTTATCAAGGTTTTCTTCTACGAGCCAAAGCTTGGACGCAACAGCAGCGCCCAATGATCGAACGGTACCGCTTGGCAGCCGGCTTTATCCAGCCGCGGCTCGGTGGCTGACGTCCCGCACCTCATAACAGAGTGCGACCATACCGCTCTTGTAAGCTTTGACTTCTTTCAGATGGAGAACAATGTCTGTATCGAGCTTGTCGAAGAAGCGTATCCCGTCGTCGCCAATCAAGCGCAAGAGGCGCACCGTCGTCTTGACGATGCGCCTCCGTAGCAGCCGGTCAGCCGGGTAAGCGCCGCTAACTGGCCATCCTGGCTGCCACGCCCGACCAGTCGCTCGAACCGGCGGCACTGTGGGCGCGGGCGCGGCCGAAGTAGACCTTGCCCGGCGTGAGCCCACTGATCTCCACCTTCGTGTTTGACACGATGCCGCGATCAATCCAGGGGCCACTGATGTTTTCGGCATACTGCACCGAGTAGTTCCGGGTGTTCCCAGAGCCATCGCCGCTGAACCTCAGGAACATCGACCCGCTCGCGTTGCCGTCTAGAAACGACGGATTGAGCGGTCTGCCCGGCATCTGCGGAGCCGATGCGGCGCGCTGGGCATCAAAGCCCGAGCTGAGCAGCACTTCCACACTGCCACCACAGTTGGACTCGACGTAGTTGCCGAGCTGCCGCGCCAGCGCGAGCACCTCGACTTGGGCGGCGCGCCGCGCCGCCACTTCCACCCGGCCGCGGTTCAGCGCCGCCGCCGCTTTGACTTAGAGGTCGTTGATGGCTGACTTCACCACGTCCAGGGCGGGTGAAGGCGTTGGGAACGCCTCGTTCTTGGTCATCATCGTAATCACGTTGCGCAGGAAGGTGATCAAGGAACTTACTGGGTATCGGGTATAGAAGCGCGAAACGCGCGGCAATAACCCACTTTGT
>JAFASN010000016.1 GCA_019244415.1 Verrucomicrobiota bacterium
CAATGATCACGGACCCTGCGATGGACACCGGAGTGGTGACTCCGCTCCACGTGGCGGTCGCGCCCGCGCCCAACGCCAGCGCGACTGTGCCCGTGCCCGCCGCTTGACCGAGTTTGTCAGGCGTCGTGACCGCAACGGGCAGTATCCAACCGGCAGCGACGATGGGCGCAGTGCCGCTCGGCATAAAGAGAGTCGACTTGACGGTTTTGAACGTGAATTGCGCGGGGCCGGCGCCGACAATATCGCCGGGCACGAATAGACCTTGGAGATTCGGGTTGTATGCAGGGGCCTGCGCGTTTCGCTTGATGCTGAGCGCATCGCCGTAAACGGTCGCGCTGATGTTGGCGAACGCAGTGATGGTGGCCGAAGTCGGCGTGAACGCGATAGTGATCGTCGCGGGTAGCGTCGCCGTCACTGCGGACGCATCCGCGCCAGGACCGGTGACGGGTGGGGGCGGCGTGGGCTGCGCCAGATTCGCAGTAAGCGTAAAATTCGCCGCTGGGCCTATGACAATCTGCCCACTAGAAACGGTATACGCGCCCAGTGTGAGCGTCCCGCCGCTGATCAGGAATCCGGTCCAGGAAGACGCCGGGCACGCCGCTGCAAGAAACTGTGCATCGATCCATACGCTCCCCGCGGCCAGCGGCAAACTGGTCTTGCCTGCGACCGGAGCGCCAACCATGGTGACTACCGCGACAATCTGCGTTCCGTAAAGGATGTTGACGCTGTGGGGCAGCGGATGAATGATTTTGATCCACGACGGAATCGACGTTGTCGCGTCTTCGAGCGGGCCGATAACGTCCGTGGCCATACCGCGCGCCCAAGCCGGAACTGTAGGGCTGAACGTGGATTCAATCGGCGAATCGCTAATGAAACCAGGCGCCTGACCCGCTTCTATTCCGCTGTATTGTTGTTGAACCGTGGGATCGAGCTGCGCGAACTGGATGTTGCCTGCTTCGGCTAGTGCGGAGCTGACGTCGGTTGATCGCGTGCTGGTCGCGAGGCCCGCGCTCACCGTTGCTGCAAGCGACGCGCGCGCCTTTTGCAAGTCATCGGCGCTGATGTTGCCGGAGGGCTGAAGGCCGCCGGTGAGGCTGAATAGTTCTCCACCTAACTGAACTGGGTCCACTCGATTCACCTCCGAACCACACCAGCTTGCAGCCTGCGTGCCTGACGATTGTAACCGGAGAACTGAGGATAGGCCAGAAGAATTTCAGATAAAAAATTCCGTCGTAGAGATCACGTTCCGCGAAGCGATTTTGCGGCGTGCGTACAGGTGCGGTGATCGCGAGCTGTGCTACACCTTGAGATGGATGACCATCGACGAACGTCTGCAATTCCTGCTGCAATCAACGGAATCGCTGCATTCCAGCCTACAGGATCTCACCACAGACGTTGCACAACTTCGAATCTCAATTGCCGATCTCACGCGCGTCGTTGAAATTGACGCCGATAATATTCGCCGTCGTGCGAATATTGCCGCCGCTCATTAAACGCGACTCGATGATCTGGACAGGAGGTTATCCGGATAGAGTGTCATCAGGCGACTCCACACCGGCTTCATCCTCGGCCACCGCCTCGTCCTCCGTTTGTTCCTCATAGTGGGCAAGCACCCTTTTTATCTTGTCCTCATCCCATCCGGACGGAAATTTCTTGTTACTCATTGCTGTTTGTTCTTTCTTTGTTCTTTCTACGCCTGCGATACCGGGCGAGACGCCAGCGCTTAGCGTGCTACAACCCCATGACATTGCCCTACGTACATTCATTTTGTTCCAATTCTGCCCTTTACGCTGTCAAACAGCCGGAGGCGACAGAATGATCGATCCGAAATTGAACGAATTGCCGGTCGAGGGGAGCGCAGATTTGGAAAACGTGCCTGAGAGCTCTCTTACAGAGGAGCAACGAGCGCAACGGGCCAGAAGAAGGTCCCAGGGGCTCAGTATAAGGGACACCATAGCCGGAGATGCCAGTCTCTCGGTAGGCGCTCGCGGCGTCGACACGTCCGGCGTCGTCTCGGGAGCAGGCGCGGGGGCGGGCATGACAAATCTCACCCCGGGAAGCAGCGGTTCGCCGGCGCCGGAGATCTCTCCTGCCGGACGCGGATCGGGCACGACTCCGCGGGGGCAATATGGGTCGGAGCACGAGCCTAGCCTCCGGCTGGATGCCGAACAGGCCCCCACGCGTGAAGAGGTTGCGGCTCGCGCGTACCGTTGCTGGCACGAACGCGGCTGTCCGGAAGGCTCGTCGGAGATAGATTGGCAGCGGGCTGAAGAAGAGTTGCGCGAAGAGCGCAGGACCAGGAAGGGTTCGGCTGCCTCGGCTTAGCCTCCTCGAAATTTCTCTGAGGCGAAGGTGAGCTACTCGACGACACGCCGTTGCGATGTTTGTGGCGCTACCAATCGCGTCTCCGCGAAAAATCTCGCCGACACTGGCCGATGTGGCTCGTGCAAAGCCGCGTTACCTCCCGCGAGAGAGCCGCTGGAAGTGGGTACGCGCGACTTCGACGAGATCGTCCGAGAAGCGCGAGTTCCCATCATGGTCGATTTCTGGGCCGCGTGGTGCGGTCCGTGCCACGCCGCTGCTCCGGAAGTGAATGCGCTCGCCCGCGACATGGCCGGCCGCGCGCTGATATTGAAGGTCGATATTGACGCACACGCGGAACTCGCGGCGCGTTTCGGCGTTCAGAGCATCCCTAATTTCGTCGTCTTACGCAACGGGCAGACTGTGTTTCAACAACCCGGCCTCGTAGGGCGGCAGCAGATGCGAAGCTGGCTCGAAAGCGCAGGCGCGCGGGCCGCTTGAGTGCATGTCGTTCGAGTCTTTCTCTCTCCCGATAATCCGCTAGGGTTCGGAACCAGCGACTTCGTTGCATTAGCAAGTTCGGCGATCGTTGTAATCGCCTTTCTGACGCGCTGCTGGACGTGGGCCGCGATTCTTAGGGTTTCGCAACGCACCGCCTGGTGCATGCTTTCGCTCGC
>JAFASN010000034.1 GCA_019244415.1 Verrucomicrobiota bacterium
GCGCACGAGTTGCTGATGTTCGCGCAACTCCGGAAAAACATCGCCCATGGTACGCACGAGCACGTCCACGAGCTTGTAAAAGAACGGCTCGTGAAATCCTAGCCCGCGACCGTACTTAACCGCGCGTCGCAAAATCCGGCGTAAAACGTAGCCCCGCCCTTCGTTACTCGGCTGAATGCCATCGGCGATCGCAAAGCTGAGAGTACGGATGTGATCGGCAATGACCCGGAATGCGATGTCGACCTGGACTTGCGCGTCGCTCGCGGTTACGCGCGATTCGCTGCTGCTGGGGAGCGCACGCGACTCGCGTGCTGTGGCCGGCGACCCGGCGGCCAGATCTTCTTTTATGCGAGAATTTGCAGACGTGGAGCTTTCGTCTTTGTCGCGGCGAGTCACCGCGACCGGCCCGCGAGTCGCGTGCGCTCCCCGATCCGCTTGCGGCAGCGTGCTCTGGTACTTTTTCCCACTCAGCTTTTCGATTTCGTCAAAGATCGGACGGAAAATGTCCGTCTGGTAGTTCGAAATCGTGCCGGAAAAATCCGTCAGGTTCTTCGTGCCCTGAATGATCGCGGTGACGCGCTCAAACCCCATCCCGGTGTCCACGTGACGCTGCGGCAATGGCGTAAAGGTGCCGTCCGGGTTCGCATTAAACTGGATAAACACCAGGTTCCAAATCTCTATGCAACGGGAGTCGCCGGCATTCACCAGCGCACCGCGCGTATCGCCATTCGGCGTCAGGTCCACGTGCAGCTCCGAGCACGGACCGCACGGGCCGGTGTCGCCCATCATCCAAAAATTGTCTTCTTTGTTGCCGTTAACGATGTGCACGGCGGCATCGAGTCCGGCGTTCTCGAACAAACGCGCCCAATGATCGTGCGCTTCCTCGTCGAACTCGGCGGGTTCGTTAGGCCCCGGTTTGTACACGGTCGCATAAAGCCGGCTCGGCGGAAATTTCCAGCGCTCCACCACCAACTCCCATGCCCACTCGATCGCTTCGCGCTTGAAATAATCGCCGAAGCTCCAGTTGCCGAGCATCTCAAAAAAGGTGTGGTGATAAGTGTCGAGGCCGACGTCATCGAGGTCGTTGTGTTTGCCCCCGGCGCGAATGCATTTTTGCGTGTCGGCGACACGCGGCGGTTTCCACGCCGGCTTCTGTTGCCCGAGAAAGATCGGCACGAACTGGTTCATCCCCGCGTTCGTGAACAGCAGGTTGGGTGAGTCCGGCAGCAGCGACGACGACGACACAATGGCGTGCTGTTTCTCGCGAAAGAAGCCGAGAAACGAGTGGCGAATTTCAGTGCTCGTCATTACCAGCCGAACCTAGCTGCATTCACCATCGATTCCACCTGCGCCGGATTTTCAACGATACCGATACAGGGCGCGGAAAGTACACGCTCGGCCTCGGCGATCGGCCGCCATTTTGTTCCGTGGGACAAAGGGCAAACCGTCGCCAGCGTACGGGCCGGGAATCTTATCGCAGCACACGCGCGCGCTCTCCGTGGACAGCTCGGCGAGATTGCAACGCTCTTGCTCCCTTCTTCGCTGCCGCAAATTCGGTCGGCCACACCCAAAATTTTGCCGCAAAAAAAGCTCGCGCTGCTCCGGTGTTCTTCGATAACCTTCCTCCACAGATTTATCTGTTGCCGCTCCGCCGATCCGAATGTAACCCGATTGCAGAAATTCCCCCTCTAAGTTGAACAAATCTTCTCTCGCCCGCGCCTTGCTGGCCGCCGGGCTCGTTTTGCTCGCGCGCGGCGCACTGCACGCCGAGGCGATGCTGCAATATTTTAACACCAGCTGGAACGAGATCGCGATGAAGATGCCGGAGCTGGCCGAAGCCGGCTACGATTCCATCTGGATCCCGCCGCCGACCAAAGCAGGCGGCGGCCTCTCTGTCGGATACGATCTGTTCGACCCCTTTGATCTCGGCAACATCGACCAGCGCGGTTCCGTCAGCACGCGTTACGGCAGCGAAGCCGATCTGCTGAACATGATCGCGATCGCGCACCGGTTCGGCATTCGCATCTACATCGACAACGTCATGAACCATCGCGGCTTCGATGTCCCGGGCTACGACGCAAATACTTCCATCAGTACTTATCCCGGAATGCTGCCGGAGGATTTCCATCTCCAGCTTACCCAGGACGGCTTCTACCGGAATTGGCCTGGCATCTCGAACTACTCGGACCAGTGGCAGGTCTGGAATCTCAGTACATCCAATCTCGTGGACGTGGCGCAGGAGACATCCGAGTCCACGCCTGGAACTACTAACTACAACTTCGGCCTGACGGAGGGTTCGACTTTCCCAAAGATCAAGTTCCTGCGGCAGCCGAATAACCCTGAGTACTACTACACCGATGCAAGTGGAAATTACGTGGGCTTCGGTGGCTTATTAAATCTCGCGCCTAATCCGCTCCCGGCCGGAGTAGCAACCGCACACGATTGGGCGGTGAACTACCTCGCGCAAAATGCTTCGTACTATAGCGAGTATGTGCAGGATTACCTTATTCGTGCCGCCCGCTGGCTGATTGATACCACCAAGGCAGATGGGCTTCGCCTCGACGCCATCAAGCATGTGCCCGATTCGTTCTTCGGTAATAACTACAATAGCTACTCGCCCAGTAAGGACTACGACGATTACGGCTATCTGGGCCAGGCACAACGTCAGTTTAACATTACTCGCGGCTTTAATAATGCCTTCTACAACTTTCCCGGCGACGATGCTTACCAGTCTGACCTGCGCGAAAGTGTCTTCGATACGGAGAAGCCGCGTCACAACCTCATGTTTTTCGGGGAACACCTCGGCGGTACTGCGCAGCAGCCTTACATCGATGCGGGAACGCGCTTATTAGATAACGAACTGCAAGCAACCTTGATCAATGGTTTGCCGCTAGGTCCACTGACCGGACTTGACCAGCCGGGCGGCGGCGGGATACCCGGCGGACCAGGCGTTTCAGTTGGTTACGCGCAGAGCGCCGATAATGGCTACATGCCGAAGATTCAATTAGCGCACGCGTTTCTTCTATCGCGCGCCGGTCTGCCTCTCATTTACACTGATGGAAACCATCACGCCGGTGTGCTGGGGCAGATCAGCAAAGCATTTCCGGCTAACGCCAACACCAACTTCCTTGGTCAATATGGCGATCCGCGCATTCCGAACATGCTTTATATCCATAACCAGTTTGCGCGGGGTAACCAAATCCCGAAGTGGAGTGATGGATCAGTAGTTGCTTTCGAGCGGCAGGACAAGCGCGAGAACCCGACCATGACTGACGGGGACGGCACGACCATGCTCTTCATGATGAACGGTAACAGCTCGGCCGGCCAGTCCCGCGGGATAACTACATCGTTCCCGGCGGGCAGTTACCTGTGGCAATACGCCACCGGTCCAGCTGACAATGGCGATAGCATGAGCGGCTTCTATTATACCGTCCCGAGTAACCAGGTAGTAAGTGACTTAATTATTCCGAAAGGTGGCTATTTTGCTTTGTCCTGGCGTAATCCGGAAGAGTCGAGCCTTTGGAATACTGGCGGCGGCAAACCAGTTACCATTCTACAAAACGGGCAGCCCGCCCCGACGTTGACGTACCTGCGTAAAGACGGGCCGGACGGCGATCCGAACTTTAATCCCTATGGTGTTGCTGGCGCAGTACCTGGCAGTTACTCCTATCCTTACACTGTTCCGAGAATCACCGATGGGTCGAACTTGTCGTTCATTGCCCGCGCGGACGGATCAGCGGAGAATATCCTGCTCGAGTTGGACGGCGGTATCGACCTGAACGGCAGTGGCAACAGCCATGATCCTACTGGTAAACGGGATTATCCACCCGCTCTCGCCGCTACTTCAGGCGCCTATTCCACGGACGTGTTTCTTGGTTACGAGCAACCACAGTTCGTCGAACGGCAGTATCCGGAAAAGTTCGCCGCTAAGAACGCAGCGAATGACACCATCGGCTCACCTGGAGCTGATACTTACGACACGAGCACGAATCCAGTAACCGATGTAAGCTCGAACGGTAACGGTAACGCGAGTTATGATACTCAAGGGGGAACGGTCGCCGCCTTCGTATTCCATGACCCTTCCGCTAACGTTGACGCGCCCGCCAGTGGATCAGCCATCGGGCCGCTTCCTTCTACTCAATACCAGGCCAGCGGCAGCCAGCTGAATTTCTGGGCTAAGTGCGCGCCAGTTGGCGCTGGCTACCGCATGTTTCTCTACTACACCGCCGATGGCTCAAATCCCGAAGGAGCTGGCGCCGGCGGAATCGGCAGCACCCAAACCGCCGAGATGCATTTCTCGCACAATGGACCTGATGGCAATAACTGGTGGTACACGAATCTTACTCCAGTCCCTGGCGCTTCGATTAAGTACAAGATGGGTGTTTACCAGTCGAGCAATGGCAACGTGCCGGTAAGCAGCGTCTTCCCCGCCAACGCGGCAAATGTCGCACAAAAGAAGCAGATGATGACTACGTTCCAGGCGGTGAACTTGAACGCCAATAATATTGTCTTCTATCCGCACAATGACTACGGCATAACTCAGACCGGGTTAAGTCAGGGCTTCCATGTTGTTCGCGCTCGCGCCTTCCTCAAGCGAGATGGTACTAGTGTGGGCAACGGCCTGCGCGCGTCCATCTATAACACCTTCACTCAAGTCTTCTACTACGACACACAACTACCGCAGGGAGAGATCGATTACCCGGCACACGATGGCGATAGCATCGGTGGTCAGCAGTACGGCGTCGTCGTGCGGACCGACCCAGGAGTAACCGAGGTTTGGTACAAGATCGTTGATTCCAATCCCAACAACGATGACTCGGTCACCGGCGTGGCCAACGGTAACAACGCCTGGGTGCTGGCGACTCAACTGACACCGAACCCTGCGGTGACGAGCCAATATCCAGACGAGTGGCGGTTTAACTACGTCAACATACCTTCGAGCGGCACAGCCCAAATTTATGTGCGGTTGCGCAAACTTAGCTCGGCACCTTCTACCCAATTTAGCGCCACGCCCAGTGCGGCGGATGATCAGGCGAATCATTACACTACACTGACCCGGACCGTGAATACGAACGGCCCCTTGACGCGCCTTTTTGTTGCTTATCCGAACTCTGACGGCCAGGTGGTTAGCAGCAGCTACATCCTAAAGGTTCAGTTCAGCGATTCGCTCATCAACGGTTTAAGTACTCAGCAGGCGCTTGCCAATTTCCTCATTACGATTTCGAGCAGCGAGTCAGGAAGCTCGGAGAATCCTGTCGTTCAGCCGAGGAGCAGCTATACCATCGATGCCTACAACGTTAATGGCGCCTCCGACCCGAATCAGCAGTTGGACGAGCTCGCCTATCAGCTGCCGAACCTCTACAACGGACAAGCGGACTTTCTTCACACAATAACTGTGAGCTACACCGAGGCGAGTTCGGAAGTACTAACGGCAACACGGCTCGTAAAGATGCAACCGATCGCCGTCATCCAGGATAATATTGTTACTCCACCTGAGTTCGATCCTGATGGGAACGTCTACAAGATTGTCTTGCCCGACGTGCCGAACCCAACGGCAGCGCAACGTACCGTGCCGATCAGTGTGCAGACAGATGCAAACGCGACCGGGGTAACGATTAACTTCACGCAAGGCAACGTCCCGGCAGCGAATATTGTTTCGAACGGCACCGTAGCAAGCGGCAGTAACACCATTTGGAACTTTAATTGGACCAATGTACAGGCTGGGGATTACCAGTTCACCGCGACGGTCACAACGCCTAACGGAACGACGGCGGCCTTACGTGACGCTCACATTGTTTTCGAACAGATTGTCACAACAACCAAAGGTGACAGTGATGATGATGGTCTGAGTGACTCGATCGAAACAACCGCCGTCAGCCTGCCTACAACAAGTCCCGACAGTTGGACCAACGATCAAGTCCATCTCTGGAAGATCGCCGGCCTGACCGACCCCAAAAACCCGGATACAGACAACGATGGTTTATCTGACGGCCTGGAGCTTGGGTGGGCGAAACCTTTGGGCGATACCAACGTTACTACTGACACAAACGGGGACGGGACGCCTAACTTCCAACCCGATCTGGACCCGCCGATTTACAATACGACCGATAATGCGAGCCCGCCTAGTGGGCAAGACTATAGTTATTACAATCCATGGCCGTACAACTATAATAATTCGCGCACAGACCAGATTGCTGGCAGCGTAACCGATCCTAACAAGCCGGACACCGATAATGACGGCCTGCTTGACGGTGCCGAGGACGTTACCTTTACGCCATGGCTGGACGCGAATGGAAATCAACAATTCGATGCAAATGGCCACGTGATCTATCGCAAGGTCCACAATGGCCGCGTCGATATCCTGCCGAATGGAGTAGATGGCGAAGCAGTCATTGCTCACCCGCCGACCATTTACAACACATCTACCGTAGACCGATCAAAGGTCCTGGCAAAATCGCCTAATGCGGTCTGGCTTGAAACCGATCCGAACAATGGCGACACAGATGGTGACGGCGCCGGCGATGGCGCAGAAGACCTAAACCACAACGGCATCGTCGATCTGGCAATTGTGGATCGTAATAAAACCGACGCCAACGGGAACTTCGTGGTCCTGGCGACGTTGAGTGACCCGCGCCAGTCCGTCACGGTGCAAGGGTCAGCTTCCGGCGCACAGCCCGCAACCTTCTACTATCTCGATTTCTGTTACACTTATAAGGAGCCGACAGACGGCAAGACGTACGTTTCGGCTGCACTTAACAAGACAAAGCTCAATGCTGTTTTCCGCCCAAACGGTCAGCCAAGGTCAGATGGAATAGATGTTATCTGGCTCGAAACCGATCCGCGCCTGTTTAGTACGAGCGGCGATGGTTTGCCTGACGGCTGGAAAATAAAGTACGGCCTCGATCCGTGGGATGGTGGTGTGATTGGCGACTACAATCTGCACACCGGCAAAGTAATTATTAATAACAACAACGGTCCGAATGGGAGCCTCAGCGGCGACGGGGTTACCAACCAGCAACATTACATCAACGGTACCGATCCGCGCGTGTCGAGTAACGCTCAGCCCCCGCCGCCCGGCTCAATCGTGATCGGCCCGGGGACTACTACGACGGTGGGCGCAGTAAGTAACGATCACGCGTTTACCGACTGGACGGCCGCCGACCTGATTGCCCTGGATTACTATGACGGGGATGGGATTAACTATAACGGCGAGGATATTTACCACGCCTATGATGGCTGGGATACCTCGCGTGATATGGTCGCGTTCTATGCCCATGACGGCGGCGATCCTAATGCAGTTAACCCCGCTACCGGGCAACATGGCGACGGTAACTTCTACTTCCGCGTCGATTTCGAGGATTTACAGGCGTACGCCGAGCAGGGGAACCTCGACATCTACGTTGCCATTAACTTCGGCAGTCCCGGCACGGGCGAGTACAATCTGCCGGACCAGATTGACACCGGCACGACCATGGGATGGCAGGCTGTTGTCGCGTGTTATCAAACAAACGTCGGCACGGTTTACCTGTGGAATAAGAACTCGCCCACGCATTCTACCGCGATTGGCCAGGACCTTGCGCAATTTGGAGTAACTTCTCGCGACCAGAATACCGCCAACGGATTCGGTAAGGCCTACTTCAACTCCGACATCGATGCGGTTGAGTTCTCGATTAGCCGCCAGGCGCTGATTGACGCAGGCTGGGATGGATCTGACGCCACTAAATTAATCTACCAGGTCTATACCACCAAGGATGGTACTCAGGATAACCCGCCCGGGCCGGGTGACATTCCGGGCCGCTCGGATATCCGCGACTCTATCCGCAATGACTGGATCGCTTCTGATTACTGGCTCGATCAGCCAAGCATCGACGGTGCGAACAGCGTTCTTCGCTCTTGGATCGGACTGCGTGCCGATAACGACAACGGGAAAAAGGTAAAGGTGATTTCGTTGATTCACGGTAACCAGGCCATTCAACCTGGAACCGTGATGCAGGACTTGATCAATAACGGCCAGGGTGCGGGATACTATCGCCCACTCGATGTCCACCAGGCCTACAACGTTCCGGTGACGATGCACATCACGCCGACGCTCGCGTCAGCGATTCAGTGGGCAAAGGTCGATCCGAACTCGCCGAGGCAATATCGAGATGGGCCCGCGCTCAATACGCGAATTGCTTCACTTATCCAATCGGGAACAATCGACCTTCTCGGAAGCACCTTTTCCGATCACATGCTCGATTACTTCCCCGATTCCTATAATGCCGATAACGTCGCCCTTGCGAATAGCTTTCTCACTCAGATCTACGGCTCGGCGCCATCGAACAAAGTACTGTGGACTCCCGAACGCGTATCTGACTCGAACGTTTTGCAGAAAGTCGCCGACTTGGGATACCCGTACACGTTCGTGGACCAGATGCGGCACATTTTTAAGTGGTTCGGCCGCAGCTCGGCGCTCAGTGATGATGGTTACCGGATCAACCAGATTAACAACACGAATGCGCTCGTCATTAATGATACCGCCGGCTCGTACCTTCTCCAGAATGATGACAACGGTTTGCCGGTCCTCATGCGGCAATTACTTAATAGAAAAGCGCGCGATCCGCAGCAGGACCAGGTCGTCATCTTTGAGAATGACTGGGAAAGCTTCGGAGTGAAAGCGAATGCTGATGCTTACGACAAGAATATCCGCTGGCTGGCAAGTCACCCCTGGATAGAAATTGTTACTCCGGACCAGATTGTTTCGAACCAGGTAAGCTATAACTCGAACAACACCACAGCCACTCAATGGGGCACAGTCAATCGCGGCACTGGCTTGTCCGTTTTCAATGTCGCCAAGGATTATGTCGATCACGCAGACGAAGAAAACTACAACAATTGGTACTTTGGCTCGAACCTCGAGGAACCACTAAGTAGCAAAGCGTTTAACATCCGCACGGGCGTGCCGATGCCGACCACTTACGGTTGGCTCGACGGCGCGGCCAACCCGGGCGGCATTGTTCTTGCCGCGTGGCAGGCCCTCACGAGCATCACGCCCGCGTCGGGGAACTCGAACTCAGGGCTGATCTCGCTCAGTCGCGCCACGATGCATGCCTCGGAGTTTGAGACGGCATTTCACAACCAGACGGCGAACGATCTCAGCAAGTTCAGCACCGGCGCTTATATTTATCCTGACACCACTTTCCAGAACCTCGCGGGTTTTAGTAAAGCGGCGCAATCACAAACGCGCGACGCTGCCGTCTACGCGCGGGTAAATACCTGGGCACAGGCTGCGGCGGCCGGGCAGTACAATGGCGCGGTCGTTTCGGAGCAGTCAGATATCGATCTCGACGGTGAGAACGAGTACATGCTCTACAACGACCGCCTGTTTGCCTTGTTTGAGCGCATCGGTGGACGCTTGACCGGGGCGTGGCTGCGCAATACCACCACTGGCTATGTCACCCAGGTAGCAGGTAACTTCGTCAGCTATTCGGGGAGTGAGACGGAAGAAGAAGGCGGCGGTAATTTCACTACTGGAAGCACGCAGACGGTTAACGCTTTTCGTACTTCTGGCTTCAAGGATTGGTATGCCAAGCTCGATAACAACGGGAATGGCACCTTCCAGTATGTGAACGACTACTACTCGGCGGCAGCGGCACCGTCCGGCGTTGGCTGGCAGTTTACCAGCTCTGACGGCAACATCAGCAAGATCATTACGCTCGCGCCCGGAAGCGGTGAATTACAGGCGAACTATACCACCACCAGCTTCGTCCAGCTATATGTGCGCTTCGGGTTGTCGCCTGACCTGCTCGATCTTCTCACCGCGGGCCAGTCACATCTCGGTTCGCTGGTAAGCAGCGCCGATGAAGTCGATTTGATTAACACCTCGCCGACGAATGCCACGCGAGCTTATGTGCGGGTTGCGGGCGGCTCTTTGAGCGGGGCAACATACAACACGGCGGCGAGTGATATCGATGCCCCGGTCGTGGCTGATACCATCAACATGCGCAACCAGGCACAAACGCATCAGGTGGAAATCCAAGGCAACGGCTCGATGAGCTTCGTTCTTGGTTTCGCTACCGGAGCGGGCGCAGCGATCGATTCCGATGGTGATGGCATCCCCGATTGGTGGACTCAGCAGTACTTCGGTCATCCAACTGGACAGGCGAGCGACCTTTCCCGCGCGGGAGATGACCCTGACGGCGACGGCTTGACCAATCTCCAGGAATACATTCTTGGAACAAATCCACTTGTCGCTAACGGGAGCGGCTGGGGCCTGACCATTGTGCGCACCTCGCCCACAACCGTGCAACTGACTTTCCCGACCATCAGCAACCGCATCTACCGCATCTATTACTCAAACACGCTCAACAATCCCACCTGGACCCAGGCAGGGAGCGATATTACGGGCAACGGATCTGTTCAGACCTACGTGGATGATGGTAGCGGTACCGGTTCGCCACCAACTACGACTCAGCGCCGGTACTATAAACTTCAGGTCAGCCTCGCCGAATAGCTATCCCATGTTTAAAACCAATAAATTACGGTTTCACCTTCTGTTCGGCTTTCTCTTCGCGTTGATCGGGCCAACGGTAGCGTTCGCGACTACTAATGCCTGGCACATTCCGGATAGCGTAGAAGTCGATCCAAGCGGGAATAATGGCAGCTCGACGGTGCACATGCGAAATCCAGAAATGGAGATTAGCAACGACCCGGCGAACCCGACTACGATTACGATCTATCAAGGTATTCAGAAATGGACGGCCGGAGGAACGCAGCAGATCGCGAACCAGACCGGAGGAACGCTCTACTACAAGGGCGCATCGCAGGGTGTATGGCAAAGTACGACTTTGCAGTTCCTCGAAAACACCAATACCGTCGGTAAGAACAATCAATACTGGCAGGCGAGCTTCAGCAGTGCGGCCATTCCGGCGAACGACGTCATTCAGTACTACATTTTCGTCGCGACCGACGGGTCGAATGGCAATGGAAGTGGTTTCATTTACGCGCCATTCGGCCAGGGCGATCAAGGTGGTGCCTTTGTCAGTGGATCGGATTCAACCGGCGACGCCGGCAAATCGACGGCCGCAACTTATCCCTTCACCATCCGGAATCGCGCAGCCTGGGTATTCCACGCCAACAACCGGGTAGTTAACGGCACGACGGTGCAGTTCTGGACCAAGGTAGGTTACGTCGGCAATGTAAACGACAACACCACGGAGTGGGTAACAAATGGCGCCGTTTATTACACCACCGATGGAAGCCAGCCGGTTCCGGGAGCGACGCCTGGCACCGCCGGAACCTCTTCCACCCAGGTCGCGACCTTTACTTACGATCATCCCGATAACAACACGGTGAACAACGGCGGAAGCCAGAGTATCGCCGGGACCGCGATGTGGTGGGTAGCGACCGCTGCTAATCTCCCCACCTTCCAAGCTATTAACTACAAAGTCGGGTTTTGGAATCCTTCGAACAACGAGCAGAAATTCGGCGACTATAATGCAGGTGATCCGACATACACGCCGGGCCAGCCTACTGGCCACGTGTTTTCGTTTAGCATTGGGACAGCTGGTGATCCCGTCTTGACGGTGACGAGCGCGACGAATGGCACGCTCAACGCGGACTACACCACGTCGCACCTCTTCGTTGATGAAATCGCCGGTGATGCCATTCCCTTACAAATTAGTTTCCAGCCGAATGCTGCAAACGTCGATCCCACCACGGTGCAGGTTTATACAAACCTAAACCGGCGCGATTACGCGACACTTCCCTGGACGGACGGCTACGGTATTGCCACTGAGGAAGGGATTAATCCTCCGAGCGGCGACGTGGTCGGAACGGACGACACCCACTATTATAAGGCTTATACAATGGCTGATTCAGGCGATCATCTTACCTATGTCCTGACGCTGACAGCTCAAAAGACCGGTGCCTACCGACTAACGGCACGTTATAAAACAAAGGACCCGAGTACCGGCGTCGAAAGCGGCTGGATTTACTACACGACCAATGGCCGCCGCGATCACGCCATTGTGGTTTCTCCGACGCAGGCGCGCAACATTCAGCTGTATGAGCTCAACGCTTTAAACATCAATGCGAATGGCGACCAGGCATATCAACGCGGCACGCTTAACGACCTCATTCCAGGAGGCGGTAAGTCGGCGCGAGGCGGCGCGACCAATGCTCCAGTAGCTGACCTAAATTACATCAAGAACCTCGGCTGTAACTGGCTCTGGTTTCAGCCTGTTCATCCGGATGGAATCGACGGCCGCGAGGACGTTCCGAATACCTCAACTCCCTACAGTGTAGGCAGTCCATACTCGGTTAAAAACTTTTTTGAGGTAATGCCGCTAATGTCTCCTGATTCGGCGAGCTATACGGCGGGCGGAACCGCAACCACCAACGATACCGCCGCGGGGCGCGCACAGGCGCGGCAAAGCTTCCATGACATGGTCATCGCCGCCGATAACGCAGGCTTGGGCGTGATGCTGGACGCGCCGTTTAACCATACTTCGTTCGACGCGGAATTTGGAAGCTCCGGGCCACTTAGTGGAACTAGCCTGAACGGAATCGCCAACATGAACACGCTGATTGATCCCGGGACGAATCCGACCGATCAAATCCGGAACTCGGAAGCGCGCTTCTACTCGGAAACGAATGACTATGCCCTGCGAGCGTCGAGCGCGGCGAATATCGCGCTTGCGCCGGATCGTTACGATTTCGGCAAATGGCCGGATGTACATGACATCTATTTCGGGACGTACTCAGCACTGGTCGACGATTCCCAGGACTCAGGCAATTACACGAACGAGAACGATCAGTTCTTTGGCTATTTCGGCAATGCCGCTTATCCGAATGGCGACCCAAACTGGGACTCGGCCGATTTTACCTTTAATGGCGCAAACTATAACATCACGCGGGATGTCTGGAAGTATTTCGCTCAATATGTCCCTTACTGGCTTAGCCAAACTGGCCATGTAGATGGGAACGGTAACCTCGTTGGCAACAGCACTTCAGCGACCGGCGATTACGGGACACGGCTCGCGCAGGATAGCAGAGGGATCGACGGCCTGCGAGCGGACTTCGGCCAGGGGTTGCCACCGCAATGCTGGGAATACATCATCAACGTCGCCCGCAGCTATAAATGGAACTTCGTTTTCATGACAGAGTCACTCGATGGCGGCGCTGTCACTTATCGATCGAACCGTCACTTCGATATACTTAACGAGAACATCATTTTCCCGTTCCAGGCGGCGAGTCAAACGAGTGATTACCGGAACATCTTTGACCAGCGCCGCACGGCCTACGGCCAAGGATTAGTGCTGCTTAACAACATGTCGCACGATGAACAGGCTTATGCTGACCCGTATCAGCCATTAATCCGCTTCAGCGTCGCGAGCACAATCGATGGCGCGCCGATGATCTTTTATGGGCAGGAGAACGGGATTAGCGGCCCTGTTGATGGGGCAAGCGGCACGCAAAGCTTTGGCTTTGATCACTACGAGAACAATTTCGGCAAGCAGATCGCGCAGTTTAAAGAGTTTAATGATCTCGGACCAATTCTTGGCAACCAGGGCAATGGTGTGCAGTACCTGATCCCTTCTTACGAGGCGGTTAATCAGGCGCGGCAGTTTAGCCAGGCGCTCCGGAGCTCGAACCGGTACTACCTGAACCAATTGGGCGACGGTTCGATTCAACCAAATATTTTTTCTGTCGCGAAATACCAGACTGCGAATGCTTCGCCCGGTTTGTCTGATGTCGTCTTTGCCTTCGTTAATCTCGACCGTAACGATACGCAGACCGGCAACTTCAACGTCAATATCACTCAGAATGGGTCGAACCTTTTCGGTATTAACCCGAATCGCTATTATGATGTAAAGAACATCTCCGCCTATACCGGCGCAGATCCTAATCGCCGAAATAGCTGGATCTGGCGGACTGATCTTACCAATCCGTACTCTGCCGCGGCGCCGAAGAGCGGCAGCGATATTCTGAACAACGGCTTCTATGTGTCGCTGAACCCTGTGCCGACGTCGGATCCTGGCTGGGGCACCGCTCCGTACGAGGCGCAGTATTTAAAGTTGTACGACATGTCGGCGCCGAATACCCCCACACCGCAGATGCCGAATACCTACGCTTACGCGATCGGTAATTCAGTGACGTTCACCTGGGCGGCGGATCCCAACGTCAATCCCAGCTACACCGTCACGGTGACAGTGAATGGCGGAACATCATTCACGGTCACCACGACCGGAACGAGCTACACCTACACAGGACAGTACGGTGACAACGTCTCAATTACAGTCACGGCAACAAACCAGGATTCCGGCACGCAAAGTAGCACGAGCACAACGTCGAGCGTCACCCTGCTTGATCCCAATGGAGACGCCGATGGAGATGGGATGACCAATGCCGCAGAAGCTGCTGCCGGGACTAATCCGCTCGATCCAACCTCCATCTTTCGCATAACGAGTATCACAAAAATCAGCGCGAGCACCGCGGCCATCACCTGGAGCTCGGTATCGGGAAAGAGTTATCAGCTGCAAGGCGCGACCAGTCCTGATGGAACCTACACAAGTGTGGGCCCGGTAATAACGGCAACCGGCCCCAGCACGACCGAATCGGTCACGATCACGCCGTCGATGTTCTACAAGGTTACGCTCGTTCAGTAGCTGCCGAACGAACCTGTTTCCTTCTGCCAAATTCAGCCGAGCACTCCGTGTTAAAACCCGTCCTGTTGACCGGAGTACTCGCGGCGGCAGTCGCACTGTTCGCAGCCGAGGCGCTTGCTCAGCCTGCCCACGAGGTGAACGCTCCGCCGGAGTGGGCGAAAAGCGCGATTTTCTATCAAATTTTTCCGGAGCGGTTCCGCAATGGAGATGCTGCGAATGATCCGCCGCGATCCTACCTTGAGCCGCCGATCCGGCCGGGCCAGGACTGGAAGATTAGTTCATGGACAGCCGACTGGTACTCGCGGGCTGAGTGGGAGAAAGAACTCGGCGACGACTTCTACAAGGACGGGGTCTTCGACCGGAGATATGGCGGCGACTTGCAAGGTGTACTCGATAAGCTCGACTACTTAACCGACCTCGGCATCAACGCGATCTACTTTAATCCGCTATTTTGCTCTCATTCATTGCACAAGTACGATGGCGATTCTTATCACCACATCGATCCGTACTTTGGCCCTGATCCAGCAGGCGACTTCAAGCTCATGGCGACTGAATCGGCAGATCCGAAAAGCTGGCAGTGGACGGCGGCGGACAACTTATTTCTCAAGCTCCTCAAAGAATGTCATCGCCGCGCCATTCACGTGATCATCGACGGTGTCTTCAATCATACCGGCCGAGATTTCTTTGCCTTCAAAGACATCCGTGTAAACCAGCAAAGGTCAAGATATCGCGACTGGTATGTGATTGATAGCTTCGATAACCCAGAAACGAAGCGCAACGAGTTTAGTTACAAAGGATGGTGGGGACACGCCACCTTGCCGGTGTTTGCCGCCAGCCCCGATGGCAAAGACATGGCCGCGGGACCCAAAGCATACATCTTCAACGCGACACGGCGGTGGATGCAGCCGCACGGCAAAGCCGCAGACGGGATTGACGGCTGGCGACTCGACGTCGCGGAAGAGCGCCCGTCAAAATTTTGGGCCGACTGGAACCGGCTAGTGCGAGGATTAAACCCGGACGCTTACACCACCGCGGAGATTTGGAACGATGCGCCGCGCCTGGTGAAGGAAGGCGGATTCTCCGCCTCAATGAACTACAAGGCGTTCGCCGTGCCAGTGAAAGGCTTTTTTGTGGATGACGCTATCACGGCGTCCGATTTCGCGAAGCTTCTTAACGCAAGGAGAAAGGCGTTTCCACCGGCAACCGCTGCGGTGATGCAAAACCTGGTCGATTCACACGATACTGATCGCATCGCTTCCATGATTGTGAACGGCGGGAACGTAAGTTACAGCGGCCCGGAGAATATCGAGTTCAACCAACATAACGACGCCAGCTCATCTGATACTTACGACATCCGCAAACCGGGAGAGCGGGAACGTAAGATCCAGCGGCTGATTGTGCTGTTTCAGATGTGTTATCCCGGCGCGCCCATGATCTACTACGGCGACGAAGCAGGCATGTGGGGCGGACATGATCCAGATGACCGCATGCCCATGGTGTGGCAGGACATGGAATTCGACCCACAGGCGCTCGATCCGCGGGGCCATCCGCGGGAACCAGATGACGTGAACTTCGATCCCAGCCTGTTTGCTTTCTACCAAAGCGCGATTGCGCTGCGCCGGAACGAAGATGCGCTAAATCATGGCGACTTCACCTTTCTTAGCGCTGATGACGCGCAGCACTGCGTCGTACTACGACGGCAATCCGATAAAGGCACGGTCATCGCCGCATTTAACCGCGGCGATGCTCCAGCGAGCTTGACTATCGCGTGCCCGGGCAAGGCAGAAGCCGATCTGGTCACCGACGGCGATAAGGAAGCCCTCGATCTTAGCGCCGATAAGGCTGCCTTACGGGTGACGCTACCCGCGCTGACAGCGGCGGCGTTTACGGTTCATCCATGAGCTATCTCCGAGCTGGCATGCTGCTGGCGGCAAGCATCAAAAGCTGAGAGCTGAAAGCGGAAAGCGGAAAAGTGACGCTGCGGGTGGATAGCCGGTTGTGTACCTAATAGGCCAACCATTCCTGGTTGGCGATCGGTTGCGCGTTCGGCAACGAGGAATCGTTGCCCTACAGGCATCGCGTGATCTGTAGGCCAGGCATTCCTGGTTGACCGCCGTTCCCTGGTTTGGCGAGAGGCGTTATGGTTCGGCAACGAAGGATTGTCTCTTGTAGGCCTACCATTTCTAGTCGGCGGGCGCGGGCGTTTTTGCTTCGCGAACGTTACGGCGTTAGGTAACGAGGAATCGTTGCCCTACAGGGCAGGTTGTCTGTAGGCCAACCATTCTTGGTTGGCCCTAAGGGTTTTCTGGAAACGCAAGAGAGGCGCACCCGTCATCTGGACCGGTGCGCCTCCGTAGCAGTACTGTAGGCCAACCATTCCTGGTTGGCACTAAATTTGCCGCAAACGCAATAGGCTAGCTGGCCATTCTGGCTGCGACACCCGGCCAGTCGCTGGAACCGGCGGCGCTGTGGGCGCGAGCGCGCCCGAAGTAGACCTTGCCCGGCGTCAGCCCTCTGATCTCGACCTTCGTGTTTGACACGATCCCGCGATCAATCCACGGGCCACTGATGTTTTCGGCATATTGCACCGAATAGTTCCGGGTGTTCCCCGAGCCATCGCCGCTGAACCTCAGGAACATCGACCCGCTCGCGTTGCCGTCTAGAAACGACGGATTGAGTGGTTTGCCCGGCATCTGCGGAGCCGAAGCGGCGCGCTGGGCATCAAAGCCCGAGCTCAGCAGCACTTCCACACTGCCACCACAGTTGGACTCGACATAGTTGCCGAGCTGCCGCGCCAGCGCGAGCACCTCGACTTGCGCGGCACGCCGCGCCGCGACCTCCACGCGGCCGCGGTTAAGCGCCGCCGCCGCCTTCACCTCGAGATCGTTGATGACCGACTTCACCACGTCCAGGGCGGGTGAAGGGGTTGGGAACGCCTCGTTCTTGGTCATCATCGTGATCACATTGCGCAGGAACGTGATCAAGGAACTGACCGGGTATCGGGTATAGCAAGCGCGAAACGCGCGGCAACAACCCACTTTGTATTGTGCTCATATGTTTGTTTTTACCTAATCAGCGCGCGTCTAAGGCGCGCGCGAGGAGTGGTTGCCCGCCGCAGTCACCGTCACGGTTTCTGTCCAAGGTTCCTTTGCTCCTCGCCACGACAGGCAAGCTCGACGCGTGCCAATTTACTAAATGTACCAGACACAAGTAGCTAGTCATGAGCAACTTACGACGCACAACCAGTAACTAATTGCCTTATGTAAGGTGAAAGCCTACAACAGCTTGAGAGAAAATACTATGCCACAGTTCGCCGTAAGTAGTCAACAGTTTTCCTCCCTAACATTTTTTTTGTAGCGCCCCGCACGAGCACGAAGACGGTAGTAAATTTAGGAAAGACGGCAGTCTTCGAAGCGAAGACGGTAGTACTCGACACGAAGACGGTAGTACTTCTTGCCAAGACGGTAGTCTTTGAGACGAAGACGGTAGTACTCGTTGGGAAAACGGTAGTCTTTGACACGAAGACGGTAGTACTTGTTGGGAAGACGGTAGTACTTGGGTCGAAGACGGTAAGCAAAGGACCCCAGACGGCAGGCTTGGCTACGAAGCCTGCCGGCAACGCACCGAAGACTACCGGCTTCGCCGCAGATTCTACCGTCCAAGCATCGAAGACGGTAGGCGCAGCATCAAAGCCTGCCGTCTTCGCGGCAAAGACAACCGGCTTCGCACCGGAAATCGCCACCGGGAACTGTTACAGACGACTTTCTGGCCACAATTCGTACTCCACCGCAACCCCCGCAGGACCGCTGCGGCCGCATCGTGCAAGAACTTGAATTTTTTTGCTTGCCTGGAATCACGTTCTCTTCGTATACCTCGGTTCCCGACGCACCCTACACCTTCTTCCCTAGCCTGACACCCGGCTTACCCCGCGAGCCGACTCCGGAACCTGGCGCGACGCGCCCAACACGAACCGGAGGAATCGCACATGAGAATAGCCCCAGCAGCAGTTGCGGCATGCTGCATTCTATTTAGCGCCGCATATCTACAGGCCCAGATCGCGGGCCAACCCGGAGCAGGCCACGATCCAGTCGCGGCCATTTCCCTGGATACAGGTGAATCGATCAACGTAGCGAGCAGACAAGGCTTGTTCGGCCGAGTCGCGGTCAAGACAAACCAGGCGGTGACGATTCAGCTGCAATATCCACCTGCCTTGGCTGGGAAACGGATCGGAATCCAATCGCTGGATGGGGCACAGCTACTTGGTTCAACCAACAACCTTGCAGTAGGCGCTGACGGCACTGCCAGGGTGCAGGTGCGCCTGGGAGCCGCGGAAGGCTTATATCGCTTTTCCGTAATCTGTCAGGATTCACAGGCACTGGTGCGTTTTTACGCGATTGCGCCGGGGAACGCCGTTCCTGACCCTACCTTGCTCATACCGGCCGTGGCGGTGGGTACGCCTTGATTGGAGGAATCGGCAATGCACACCACTCATCGCTCCTCGATTCCTCGGCGAAGCCCGCGCATAATCTCCATTGTCGCCGGTTTGCTGGTATGCTGCTTTGCGCAGCTAGCATCTGCCCAGATTGGCAATGGGAATCCCACCGGGCCTGCCGGTGTATTTAATGGCAATATCACGACCGGCTGCTCATACGACGCCCTGACAGGGAATGCGATGCGCGTGGTGGTGGACCTCGCCGTCGCGGGCAGCGTGGGCGCCTACCCGCTGGCATTCGCGCGCACGTCGAACAGCCGTAACTCGGTGGTTTCCTGGGGCCGCTTTGGGGAGCCGGGCGCATGGCAGCATTCGTATGACTGGCAGATGGTGGCAAGCAACCCGTCTTCGAGCCAGGCGCCGCCAAGCTACGAGGTTTTGTTCCCGGACGGGCGGGACGAGAACTTCACCCAAGCCGGGGCGCGCGCGGTCGCCGGAATTAAAGACATGGTCACGCCTCTTAATCTCGGCACGATGCTGGCCTATCTCGTATTTCCAGACGGAGGGAAAGTCGAGTTCAAGGCCACGCAGCAATACAGCGGCGGGCAGTACTCATACACTTATGTGGCCGACGCGATCGTTGATCCCCATGGGCTGAGAACCACGCTTACCTACAACCCTGACGGGAGCTTGTTTCAAATCACCGAACCGGGTGGCCGCTGGATACAAATCTATTACATGACCACTACCTGGTACAACAGCTTTGAGGTGCAGGAACATGTTATTGATCACATTACCGCCAGCGACAGCCGCGGCGTTCAATACAATTATGCCCTCGTCAGCCCATACCTCGACTCCTACACAGCGCTGCTGAGCGTGTCGTATTACGGTAACAGCAACATTCAGGCATCTTACACTTATCAGGCGCCAAACGGCAGTTATCCCGATGGCGCTCCTCTCCTGGCCACCTGCGACGATCCTATGTATGCCGGGCCGATGAAGAAGATTTCCTACGTCATGGCTACTTCCAATGCTCCTACCGGCATCCCGGTGGTTTCTGGCCAGATCCTGAGCGAGAACAGCGGTACTACGGGAGACATGGTCTCACAGCTAAACATCACCTTTCCCACCTGGCGAAGCGAGGAGCGGGGCGACGGCTTCTCGCGCACCTTCGTTTACAATGGCGCTTATATTCAAACGATTAGCGACTTTAATGGGAACCAGGCAACCCCTGCGCTGGATGCGAATGGGTTTCCACTCTACTACAAGGACTTTAAGGGAAACCAGACCGATTACACGAGCGATCCTACGACTGGAAACATCCTGACGATAAAATATCCGGCCACGCCCGGGGACGTGCCAAACAATACTCCGCGCGGGCTTGTTACCTACACCTACGGCTCGGCCAGCTGTCCCGACCCGAACAACAAGGACCCGCACTACCTCTACAGCGTGACGGACGAGGGCGATCACACCACAATTTATCTCCGGGACGCGAACAAGCGCATTATCACCATTAACTACCCCGATGGAGCAACGGAAAAGTTTACCTATGACCCAACCTTCGGCGAGGTTGCCACGCACCAGCTAAAAACAGGCGGCACTGAGACGTATAGCTATTACAACATAGCCAACGGCGATCCGCCGTATGAGAACGGCCTGCTCAAAGAATACCGGGACGCGTATCACACGAGCGGGAATGCCAACGCGCGTTATCAATACGATCCCCTGAGCCGGGTCAGCGTCGTCACGGACGCGCTCGGCACATCCCTTGATGACCCTAATCACTCGACGAGCTATATCTACAATTGGCGCGGCGAGCGTACAACCACGACGCTCCCGGTCGATCCCGGCGACCACACGCAACACACCGTCGTCAATGCCTATAACGATAATACCGGCACGCTGACCAGCGTCACGGACCCGCTTGGTAACCTGACCAGCTACACCTACGACGATTATCGCCGTCCCCGTAGCGTGACCACGCCAGGTCACAACACGCCCGTGACCGCCAACTACTTCTATGACGCTAATGGCACCGGCGAGAATTACAAGATCACGACCAACACGGTGACCTTTGCTAAACTTCCCGCGGGCGAGACAACAAACACCACCTACGACAACAATTTGCGCAAGAAAACCGTTACGGCCGGTTACAACTCTTCAGACGCGGCTACTACTCAATACGGTTACGATAACAATGGCAACCTGACTAGCGTCACTGATCCGCTCACCAATACGAGCACAATGGGTTATGACGAGCGCAATCGCGCCTGGCAAATAACCGACACCATGCACAACACCACCACGGTGAATTATGACGCCGCCGGGCGGAAAGGTTCCGTTACTCGGGCTAATGGACAGGCAACGACCTTCGATCTCTATGATCAGATGAACCGCCTGCTTCAGCAGACCGCGAAGCAAACGCCCGAGCCTGATGCCGTTACCAAGTATGCCTATTACCCGTCAGGTCTGCTTCATACCATGACGGACCCGAACAAGAACGTCTATACTAACGGCTACGACCTCATGGCGCGTAAGACAGGGCTCAGCTACCCGGATGGCAGCAGCGAAGCCTGGAGTTATAATAACACCACCACCGGCACGCTGAATCAGTTCACCAACCGCGCGGGCGCGGTTGATACGTTAACTTACGATAACTTTAATCGCGTGACGCTCGCCCACTGGAATGATTCGCTGACTCCGGACGTGACAACGGTCTATGATCCGGATTCCCGCGTCACAAGCATCATCAACAGCAACTCGACCATCACCCGCACCTACTACAACGACGGGTTGCTCAACACGGAGACGAACAAATACGGCGACGGCATCAACCGGACGGTCACCTACACCTATGATGCCGATGGACGCCGCGCCAGCCTGGTTTATCCAAACAGCGCCTACACTTTCACCTATACCTACAGCAAGCGGAGCCAGCTGGAGACGATTGTGAATAACTCGGTCACAATCGCGAACTACGGCTATGACGTTGACGGCAACCTCAAAACGCGGGCGCTGAATAACTCCACCTCGAGCTCCTATGGCTACGACGCCATGAACCGCTGCCTGAACATCTCGCATGCGCTTAATGGCACGACGCGCACCTTTGGTTACCAGTACGACAGCGTGGGCAACCGGGAGTGGGTCAAGCGCGACGGCGGCACTGGCGACGTTTACAGTTACGATTTGAGCGATCAGGTCACGACCACGCAACTGAACATCCCGAACCCGGACACCACCGCGCCCGGCGCGCAGACCATCGTCTATGACGCCAACGGGAACAGAACCACGTTCAGCCCTTACGGCCCGACTGATACTTATACCACCAATGCTCTGAACCAATACACTGTCCGCGACAGTGTCCAAGCCGTTTACGACTCCAAAGGGAACATGACCACTGGTTTCGACGGATCGAGCTACACGTATGATGCGCAAAACCGTCTTCTTAGCGGGACGAGGAGTGGCACCCTCAACACCTTC
>JAFASN010000040.1 GCA_019244415.1 Verrucomicrobiota bacterium
GGGCGTGTCGTACAGTAAGCCGGTTGGGACGAGGACAGGAAGGTTCCGCGTTAAACTGCTTCTAAAGATGAAGTCCAGCCCAGGTTGCTCTGTTTTGTAATCGATGTCCTGCGCGCGATGCCATGGATCGGTAGAAGATACATAGATTACACTCTGCTCGTGTCGCGCCGGTGCGTGTCGAACAAAGTCCTGGAAAGTACCAGCTTCGTCGAGCTGGCCTAATGCAAGCTCGCGTACACTGAACCCGAGACTATCCCGGATGTCGCTGGATGTTTCCGCGCAAGTATGTGAACTCCGAGTCATGACCACGCGAACGAAGCGAACCTGAAGTGGCGCGCTCGTGAGCCTGCTAGTTACATCTCCGCCAGAACTATCGTGGACGCTTCCAGCAGGAAAGACACGCCATTCCGCCTTCTCATCCGCGTGCAGGTGCATGGGATCACGCCCGGTCCAGTACTCGATGCGATAGTCACGCGCATACGGGCTTCCCCATTCAATTTTAATCGCATTGACGGGCTCAGGCGCGCCGAGATCGATCACGATCCACTGCCGAGAAGCTTCCTCCGATTTACCGGTAAAGTGGGGATCGAGATAGGGATTACTTTTCCAGTAAGAGTTCTCATCGCCATCATCGATACGCGAGTAATCGTCATCGTTCGCCTGATCGATGGTATTACCTCGGCGGGGCAGCCGATATCCGTATGAGATATCGATGAGTTTACCGGGAGAGCTATTGGAAGTCCAATAACCGCAACGGTGAGCCTGGTCGCTCCATCTACCTTGCGGGTTCCAATGCCATACTTCGCCGGCTAGTTCCGTGCGCAGCCGATAAGTCAGAGGACCGAGCCCGGCGGATACCATCTCATTGATGTTTCGCGGCGTTAGCATTCGTTTGCATTCGCCGCGTTCATGCCCATCCACTTCGCCGCCAAAGGCTTGCCCGGATATGCAACGGTTGATCGGCAGGCCTGCTGCGACCACGGTGGTAATCTCGACAGGCGTGCTCTCGGCGACGATGACATCGTTTGCCGCTGCGAGCGCCGTCATGCAAAGTACAACCGTGAAAACGGGCCGCCTGCTCCGGGCACAAGCATGGGCTATTTGCACCTCAGGCGTACTCACGCTTGGCCTATTGTGCGCTAGCTGCGGGCGGGAAGTGAAAAGTCAACGCATTGATCCGGATGCGCCCGTGGAAGTAGTTGTTCCAGAACATGGCGCTTACACCGGCGCGTTCATCGATTTTGGCGAAACTGAGGAAGATGTGACCCTGGAAAACATTGAAAGCTTTGAGCGATTGGTAGGCAAGCATCAGGCGATTATTGCTTCATCGAGCTACTGGGGCGAACAGGATTTTCCCAGCCGCAGCTTGAATGTGATTTGGCGGCATCACTCGCTTCCGCTGGTTTTCTGGTCGCCATGGGACCGCCCTTACGAGCAAAATATGGGACCGGACAAGTTTAGCCTTACGGCAATTATCGCGGGCACTTGGGATAAGTACATCGATGCCTGGGCCGACGCGGCCCGCGCCTTTGGCAAACCGATGATCGTCGTTTTCGCCAATGAGATGAACGGGGATTGGTTTCCATGGTCGGGCACCTACTACGGGGGAAGTGAGCCGCTCGATGAGGAAGAAACGAAATGGCAGGGTCCTGAGACATTCAAAGCAGCTTACCGGCATGTCGTTGATCGTGTCCGAGCCCGAGGAGCGACTAACATCAAGTGGATGTTTCATACAAATAACTACTCGTATCCGCTGGATACGTGGAATTTCGCTCCGGCTTACTACCCGGGTAGTAATTACGCCGATTGGCTGGGCCTGAGTGTGTACGGCCAGCAGTACAAGGATGAGCCATGGGCTGACATACCTTCTCTGGTTGATTGGCCGTACCAGGAAATGTGCAAGATCGATCCAAACAAGCCGATCATGATCGCGGAATGGGCCACAGGGGAATTCCCACACTCGGGTAATAAAGGCGAGTGGATCAGGCAGGGGCTCGAGCTGTTCCGCATCCGTTACCCACGCATCAAAGCGGCGGTGTACTGGCATGAGCGATGGGAGAATTCTGACGGCTCCTACAGCAATTTGCGAGTGAACTCCTCAGTGGAAGCCTTGCAGGCCTATCGCACCGGGGTGGCGAACCCAGCCTGGCTGGGCGAGCTGCTTTTGCGGCCGCTGCCGATGCGTTAAGGGGACGTAGTCACTGCTTCGTCGACGGTAGTTCTTTCTCCAGCTCGAGTACAAGCTTCCAATCGCCATTCAAGTCAATACGCCAGATGCTGAGATAACTACCGCGGCCGGCGATATTACCTCGTTCTTCGGAGTAAGTACCGTAGGTGCAGGCTAGATCGGCGGCTTTGCTAAAAGTAACATGCGGCTCTTCGAAACTAACCCGGCCATGGTCAGGCTCGAGTAGAATGCGCGCAGCGGCCAGACCGATAGCCGGCGCTGCATGGTCGCGATAAACACGAATCTCGTTAGCGGCATGGCTGGTAACTGCCTTACCGCAGTCTTCTTTCGCCTCGTCAGCAAATTCATGGCAGGCCTGTGTAAAACCAGCGCGCGCCTCGTCATCCGGGCGCTGACCGGCGGTGACATCAGCCGGCAAAATCTGGACAGGCGGAGGCGATTCACCCGGCTCGGCATTTTGTGTACCGGCATCGACGGCGACTTTCCAACGGGACGTTGCCTGTTTACGCCAGATGGTTACATAGTTGCCGAAGCTTCGCGTACTTTTCCCGCCACCCGGGTTCAGCTCCCATACGCCGGCGCTGTAACCCAGGTCGGCGGAGTACGCGGCAGCGGCAAAGACCGGCTGCCAGACGAGCACTCCGGCAAAGCTGCTGTGCCCAGCCCAGTACTTTTTCGCGTTCACCGGCCCAGGCGCGAAGATGACACCCTCTTCCGCGACGTAATGCAGCCAGGCTGACGGCGTCCCTTTCTGACGTGACCAATCGGAGAACTCTCCGTCGGTTTTCGCGATTTCGCGCGCAGCAGTAACGTCGGGCGTTTGCCCGGGAACTTGCCTGTTGGTCAAGAACAAGGCGAGGAGAGCAAAGAAAAATTTCGGCACGTTAGACAAAACGAGCAGTTGGCGGCGTTTCAAAAGGGTAGACCGTGAATGGTCATGGAGAATGTCGCCACCCATGAAGATTGGAAAGTTTGTTTTTCGGAGCTCGCGCCGGGCCTTCTTCTATTCGCGCGGCAATGGGTGTGCAGCGCGGCTGACGCCGAGGATGTGGTGCAGGAAGCTTTTGTGCGGTTCTGGCGACGTGGCCTTGACCTTCGAAACCGCGCGCTTCTTTACTCCGCCGTGCGCTCAGCCGCGCTCGATCTCATCCGGCGCGATGGCCGCCGTGCTCGCCGCGAACTGGAGGCGGGCGGCGAAATCGAGCAGGCAACTCAGCCGCAGTTCGAGCAGATGGACGACGCGCAGCGCGAGCTGGCGGCGGCTCTTGATCGATTGCCGCGTGAACAGCGCGAGGTGCTGGTGATGAAAATCTGGAACGAGCTCACCTTTGCCGAGATTGGCCAAACGATTGGCGTTTCGCAGAACACGGCGGCGTCACGCTACCGCTACGGCTTAGGTGCATTGAAAAAGATGCTGGAGGAAGCGCGCACGACACCAGCCCGGACCATCGCGACATTATGAATGACATCGAGAACGAGCTTCGGAAGCTTCGGCCAACACGGCCATCGAATGGCCTGCCTATTCGCATCGGAATGGCTCTGGCTGATGCAGGCAAGCTCCGGGACGATGTCATTACTCCACATCGTTTCCGCGTAAACTGGGTTGGGCTCGGGCTGGGTGTGGCGGCGGCGGCGGCGTTTCTTATCGTTGCCCGCCTGGATGTTCATCCGCCAGCGGCAACGCGGCATCCTGTAGCTTCGAATAGTACGGCGCCGCCGCGCGACCGAGCCTCCGAGGTTTCAAGCTACCAGGCAATTGGGTTAACTCAGGTCGTCTATAGTAAACGAAACGAAGGACTGCTTTTCCCGCCCGGCAGCGCCACTCCGGTTCGCCGCCTGCGCACCACCCGGCACGAAACCATGCGCTGGGAAGATCCTCATACCGGTGCGCGGCTACAGGTCTCTTATCCGGCGGAAGAAGTAACGCTCATTCCTGTCTCTGGCCAATAACATGCCATCAGCTCCTAACGACATCTATCTATGAAAAAGTACACCATTATAGTCATCGCAGGCACGACCTTAGCGGCTCGCATCTGCTGCGCGCAACCTTCAGTTGCCCCTGCACCTCCTGTCCCACCCGTCCCGGCTAACCCCGCGTTACCTCCTGCTCCGCCGGCGCACAATCACGAACCTAAAGTACCGGTCACCTATCTGGGAGTGGAAACATCGGAAGTACCAGGCGTCTTGTGTGATCAACTGGGCCTACCGAAAGGTTTTGGTCTGGTGGTTGACTACGTTGTCCCGGATGGACCCGCCGCCGCCGCGGGCGTCCAGCAAAACGACGTGATCAAGATGTTGAACGACCAGATACTTACTGATCCAGGTCAACTATCCAAGTTAGTACGCAGTTACTCCGATGGAACCAGCGTCACCCTTACACTAATGCGGAAAGGTCAGGAACAAAAGGTGACAGTAAAGCTTGCCAAAAGAGAGGTGCCGCGCCGCCGTGCTGATGCAGGCGGGGCGTTCAACTGGAGTTTCGATACCGGCAACTTGGACGAGATGAAGGAGAACCTCCGGGAGCAAATGGCGCAATTAAAAGATCAGCTTGGCCAACTAGGTGACCAGAACAAGGGACTGATTCACGACGCGGTAGCTCGGGCGCGGGACGAAGCCCGTCGCGCGGCCGAGGAAGCGCGGCGCGCCGCCGGCCAAATGCGGATGACGACACACGATAATGGCGCATTACAGCAGACAACAATCGATCTAAACAAAGCGCAGGTAGTGTTTTCGGACGACAAAGGCGAGCTGCGCCTCGAGAACAAGGATGGCAGAAAGCTCCTGACGGCGAAAGACCCGCAGGGGAAGCTACTCTTTAGCGGTCCGGTAGAAACGAGCGAGGATGTTGAGAAATTACCGCCGGAAGTACGCCAGCGCTACGAGAAGCTTCAGCAGCACGACTTACCTGCGGTGACGCCCGGCGGCGGGCATGCTGATCGCGACGCCGATGAGGACGATGACGGTGACGTTGATGACCAGAGCACGGCGGCTTCGTCACGTGGGCCGCACGCGATTCAATCCGCTCGATCCTCTGCGCTGATCAGAGCGTCAGTTGGCTCCCCTTCACTCGCGTCAGGGATTGCGGAATAGCTTGTTCGCGTCCACGTCGTGCACCAGTGCGCGATGCGGCACGGCACGCACATCATAAAGACGTCCCGTGTACGGGCTCACGACAAACCCGGCGCGGTCACTCGGAGTCGCGACAGGATAACCGCCGCTCGGCTCCGGCCCGTACTTCGGCGCCTCTTTCCTGCCCACCACGGCGCCAATAATAGCTCCGCCGGCAGCTCCGGCGACGGCTCCGAAAGGCCCACCGATCACCGCGCCCGTGGCAGCACCGGCTGCCGCGCCAGCACCCGCGGGTGACCCGCAGGAACCGGTCACCAACGCCAGCATTAGAACGGCGGCGACTGTGGCAAATCCAACTGTGCCCGGGCGAGCCGAGCCGCTAGGGTCCTGGCGCTCCACAGTTAACGGCCGCTGCCGGGATTCGTCGCGCGGTAGGTAAGGCTGCGGAGCGCGTCGCCGCTCACGCTATCCAGATTCGATGTTGCACCGGGACTTGAAGGATTTACTTCCACCCACCCGCCGCCCATGTGCGTACCGGTCTTGGGCGGCATCCAAACGTATTCCTTGATCTTTTTCGCAGCCGTCGGCTTCAGGTTAAAATCGATGCGCGCGTTACGAGTCCCGGTCTTCACGTTCAATGATGAGGCAGAAGCGCCATCTTTCACCGCGATGTTATAAAGGCCAGGTGCAACGCCTTTGACCACGTACCGACCTGCGGCATTGGTGGTGGTACTTAGCGCGGGCGCTTTTTGGTCCTTGCGTTCGATTCGCACCTCTGCGGCTTTCGACGGGCGGCCGTCCACCCCGTGAACGTCTCCCTGAATATCGGCGGCGTAAACCGGCGCTACCAGCGCAAGGACGGCTGCTGCAGACCCACAAAATAATGCGCGACTACTTTTCATCGTGCAGATTAAACGCTACCCCACTTGGCGGCAACTACGCTCTGTCGCTCAAACGTCATCCGGTCAGTGAACCATCAGGAGTTTCCCGCAAACTGCCGGCGGAGGGGATCGAACCCACACGAGATTTGAGTCTCACTGGATTTTGAGTCCAGCGCGTCTGCCAGTTCCGCCACGCCGGCTACTTCTGAGTACAGGGATTGATACGTACGCCTGAGGCTTGTGAGTGAAACAATGTGGTCGAGCATTTGGCTTAAAAGTGTCGAGATGAATAGCGTCCGTCAGCCGTTCGCCACACCGGCAACATCCTACATTCAGATTAGCGATTGATTTTCGCCCCTTCAGCGCAAGCCGCAAGTTGTTCGTCACATGGGCGCGAGCTGACGCGGAGTATTTGCCACAAAACGCTATCCGAGCGCTCGGACACGCGGTTACGAAGCAATGGCCGTATCAGCGCAGGGTAGCGCGAACTTTAGCGGCAGCTACCAAGGCCGGGGTCATCGGGGTGCTTTCACTGAACCCGCCATCCGTCCCCCACTGTGACGTCGTTCGGTCGCTCCCGCTCGAGCGGTCGGAAACGTCATCAGGCGTTTCGCTGAGCACGAGTTTGCGAAAAACAAAACGGAGTGTTCCGGCGAGCAGACCGGCCAGGCTGCACAGGTCGTAGATCAGGCGCCACACTATTGCGCCGAGACAAAATGGCCAGTCCTTCTTCTCGCCAAAAAAGCGCAGCAGCGCCCGATGCTCGACGAGAAAGGCCGCGCCGAGTAGCGGCACGAGCGTTACCGCCAGCGGAAAAAATGGAGTCGCAATAAACGCGAGAACGATCGCCGCCGATGTAAGCAGGCTTATTTGATAGCGCCGCCCGAGATTCAGATCGAGTGCGACACGGCCGCCATCAGTCAGTTGGTCGAGAATCAGTTCAGTCCACGGCACGGCGCGATCCCGGAAGTCACTCTTAATCAACGTGAATGCATCCCATTTTTTCCAATGCTTCACCTGAAGATCATGCTCGAGCTGAATGCGATGACCGGCCGCGCGCAGCCGGTACCCCAACTCAATGTCTTCGATGGAGGAACGCGCGTAACTCTCGTCGAACCCGCCGAGAGCAAGAAAAACACGCCGCCGGATCGCTCCGCACGCGCCCCAGAAGGTGGAAGCATTCACGGCGCCGTGTTGGTGCACGTAATGGTTAAAGAGGTTCTTGAATTGCGAGACGAAATTCTGTTCGGCCGGCGCGTCGTCGTACGAGCCAATCAACGCGGCAAGTTCTTTATCGGCCCGGAATGCTTCGGCGATTCGAGCGAAGCAATCGGGGTACACGGTCACGTCGGGATCGGTGAAAAATAGAATGTCGCCACTGGCCGCAGCTCCGCCCGCGTTGCGCGCTGTGGCCGGCCCATCGTTCGTCGCGATGTGGACGATACGGGCTTGATAATTCTGTGCCATTCGCCACGTGCCATCGCCTTCACCGTTGGCCACGACGATAAGCTCGTCGAGCGGCCGCAGTGCAGCGGCCAATGAAGCGAGGCATCGTGAAAGATGTTCTCCGCCATGAAAAACGGGAACAATGACCGAACAGCGCAGCTCTGCTCCAGACGGCGACTGCCGGCGCGGACTGGACAAAATTGACAGTGGCATGTGCCGAGGGGTAGAAACGAAAGCTATCTGTGCCCAACGAGAATGGCATATTTGGCGCTTCCCCGGCAATGTATTCCTTACCCCGCGCGAGCTGATGCCGAGGTGACGACCCGAACATGCTGAAGAATGGCGCGGGCGTTCTCGTCATTATTGCAGCCGCGCTGTTCCTCGCCGGGATTGGATTTCGCTCATTTGGCACATCGCGAGGCGTGCCTGTACTCGGACTGGACGCCTGCGTGTTTGTGCCCCAGGCGGTGACGTTTCGGGCGACCGGCGACCTGATCAATCCAGTCTGGCCCGCGGCCAAACTCCTCGACCCTGCCAGCAAAGGCCGAATGGTTTACCACGGATTCCTCTTCCCGATGACGCTCGCATGGCTGATGTCGCGCAGTGATTACCTTGCGCTTATCGGCAGTCTCGCCTTGCTCGCGGCAGTCGCCACGATCCTGCCCGCTTTGATGTTCCTCGTGCTAGCGAGACGCTGGAATTGGGATCTCACGGCGGCGCGCTGGCTTCTCGTACTTTTCCTCACAATCGCCGCAGCGAATTATACCCAGGGCAGCCCTGGCCGGCCCGAAACTCTTGCCGCGGTAATCCTGGCCAGCGGCGTCATTGTTGGGGCGTCCATTTCCTCGCGCTGGCAGCCGATTAGCGCCGCGCTTGCGATCGGCCTCACCACTGCTGTCGATCCCATTGTCGGCGTGCTCGCAGGTTTTCTTTTCGCCGGGTATGCCGCTTGGAAATGGCCGGCTCGGCTCGGTATTCCGCGCATCATTGTCGCCGCCATTCTCGCCCTCCTGACCTTCGGCTGTTGCATCCTCCTTTATCCGTACTCCGCGCGCGATTGGCTCGAGGGCACGCTGCGAATGGGCAGGTATGCAATCTCGCGTCCTGTTTCCGGCTCTCCCGTGCGGCTTTTCCTCGGGAATTACATCACGAGTGGCTCAAGCTGGCTCATTTTCCTCGCCATCGTTCTCGTACTTTGGACGTGTTGGCGCATCGTAAACGCGCGGCTTCGCGAGCAATCCCGACCGCAATCGCCTTTGCTGTTTGTCGCAGTACTCATCCTCGCAACAGCCGCTGTCTGCCGCTTCGTTCTTTACGCCCCGTGGACGCGTTACACGTTTTTGCCATTCATGCCGATCGGTTACATCGCAGTTTTTTACGAGCTAGGCCGAATCGAAACGGCACAGCGCCAGCCACATTGGTTTTATCGGTTCTGCGCGATCGCAATCCTCGCGTGGATCAGTCTTGGATTCGTTCTCGATCTGGGAACCGAGGCGCTCGTACTTAAGTACGGTGACTCTTTGCCGATTGCGCGCGCACAATTTCAGGCAGTCCGCGCCGAACATCCCGGATCGACGATTGCGCTCTCCCAGTACCTTTTCGCGCTAACCGAAGATTGCCACAACGTCGTCTTCACCAACGAGGCGAACCCGCCGCCACCGAACGTTGACCTCTTGATTTTACCCCAGGCGTTTTCCGCCTACTTGCAGCCGCCGGTCGTCCGCGGGTTTCAGCTGCGCGAGAACTATTTCGACGGGCGTTCGCTCTTCGGTATTCCGCTTTTTCGCCTCGGAAACCGCAGCTACGCGTTCGCGGTTTACGCCCGTGAACGTTAACCCGAAAGCGAAAGATCAATTGTCAGCTAAAGACGAGCGTCCGCACATTCTTTTCGTCACCTTTGACGCCGTCGGTCCTTTGCTTGGCGGCTCGGCCATGCGTGTACTTGGCCTGGCTAGGGGTCTCGCGGAGCTCGGCCACCGCACAATGCTCGCGGCCGCGCGCGTGCAACCTGGTCATCCTGCGCTCCCATTTCCAGTCATCGAATTCAATCCCGAACACGCGCGTGAAACCTTGGGCCCCCTCGTGCAATCCGCCCGAGTGATCGTACTTCCGCTATTCGGGATTGCCCGGTTTCGATTTCTGCGCCGCGCCGCGATCCCGCTCGTTTTCGATTTATACGATCCGATCTTTTTCGAGCTGCTCGAGACCGGCGCAACTGCCGCAGAATTGCGCCGGCACAGGCAAGTCGTTCAACAGGTGATGCGCCGGGGCGATTTTTTTATCACCGGCTCAGAACGGCAGCGCGATTTCTGGCTCGGCTTTCTCGCTGCATCCGGCCGCTTGAGCGAGAGAAACGCGAGGGATCCGGCGCGGCGCGGGTTGATCGATGTCGCCGGGTTCGGCATTGATCCAACACCGCCGCCGGAACCGTCGGCCGCGCGTGACCGACTGATCACGGAAATTCCCGCGCTTGCGTTCGCGCGCGGGATCGTTGTCTGGAATGGCGGAATCTGGGATTGGACCGATCCCGAGACGTTGCTCAAGGCCATGCAGATTCTCGCGCAACGCCGCTCCGGCATTCACCTGATTCTTTTCGCAGGAACGCAAACCGGCGTAGCGCCATTTGGCCGGAGCGCGGCAGCGCAGGCGCGGTCGCTCTCTGATCAGCTTGGTCTCACGGGCGAATGCGTCCACTTCATCGAGCATCACATCGCATTTGCCGAGCGCGGCAATTATCTCGCCGGCTGCGACGCGGCCGTGAGTACACACCGGGCAAATCTCGAGAGCCACTTCGCTTACCGCACCCGCTTTTTCGATTGCTTCTGGGCGGGACTGCCTCTTGTCTGCACGGCCGGCGACGTCATCGCCGATCTCGTTAGCGAGCGTGGGCTGGGCATTGTTGTTCCGCCCGAAAACGCCGGCGCCATCGCCGACGCGCTCCAGCGCATGACAAACGATGTCGAGTTCGCCCGTCCATGCCGCGAGCGTATCGCCGAGACTCGCGCGCTGTTTACCTGGCGCAAAGCCGTTCAAGCGCTTTCGGATTTTTGCGCTGCACCGCGCTTGAACCACATCTCCGCGCCGCTCGCCGATCTGCGCATGCTGATCGAATCTGCCGCGTCGGTTCTTGTGGAACACGGTCCACGAGAGACGTGGCGCCGGCTCCAGCTGCATTTGCGTAGCCGGTGAGCGCAAAACTTCCGCGCATTCTCTTTCTCCATCACGCCGGGATCGTCGGTGGCGCCGAATTGCATCTGCTCTCGCTAGTACGGCATTTCGGCTCGCGCGCGCGCGTGCTGCTCTTTTCCGACGGCCCCTTCCGCGAAATGCTCGATAGTACCGGTGTATCAGTGCGGGTACTCCGGAGCAAATGGACCACGAGCGGCGTGCGCGGCGGTACTCCGCGCTTTAACGTGGTTAGTGTAGCCGATGTACTTCGCCTCGGCTGGGCGACAGCGGAAGCGATGTGCGACGCCGACGTGGTCTGGGCAAATTCACCGCGCGCGCTGTTTGTCGCGAGCGTGGCGCAACTGATCCGGCGACGCCCGCTCGTCTGGTACTTGCATGACTTGCTCGAGCCGTCCCATTTCAGCGCCTCAGGCATTCGGCTGATTGTGAGTACAGCAAACGCGCGAGCCAATCGCGTACTCACGAACTCACGCGCCGCCGCGGATGCATTTGTCCGTGCCGGCGGACGCGCGGAGCTTATACACGTTCTGTACTATGGCTTCGAAGTGCCGCCGCTCAGTCCTGAACCGTCAAACGCTACTCGGACAACCGGCGTTTTCGGCCGTATCACGCCGTGGAAAGGGCACGATGTTGTCCTGCGCGCGCTGGCTCGCGTTCCAAATGTCACCGCCATTTTTGTTGGCGACGAGGAAGACCCTGATTACGCCAACGAGCTTCGCCGGCTCGCCCGCGAGTTGAATGTGCAAGATAGAATCCGATTCCTCGGGTTCCGCGAAAACGTGGCCGAATTGATGCGCTCCGTCGGTTGCATTGTGCATGCTTCCACCGCGCCAGAACCCTTTGGGCGTGTCGTTGTCGAAGCGATGCTCGCGCAGCGGCCGGTGATTGCCACAAACGCCGGCGGTGTTGGTGAAATCGTCGAGCACGGCGTCAGCGGCTTGCTCGTAAGCCCCAGAAATGTGGACGCACTTGCCGGCGCAATCCGGCGTATCTTTGAGCATCCGGCGGAGAGTCGCCTGATGGCCGAACGCGGGCGCGAACGCGCGATGGAGATGTTCAGCGAAGAGCGCATGTTCCGCCAGATCGAGCAACACCTGACCGAGGTCCTATCAGACAGGTGAGAGTCGCGATCGATCTTACCGCGCTCAATCCGAAGCCGAGCGGGATCGACCGGTACCTCGAGGGATTAGTCGCTTCTCTGGCGCAGTTAGATGCCGACGCTGACTGGTTGCTATTCATCAATGCCGAAGACTGCGCGCGTTTCGCCGCGAAACGGCTGCCGCCGCGCTTTCGCATCATGCCCGTTTGTTTTCGCCCGCGTCTTCTCCGCCTCCTCTTTCAACAACTGCTGCAACCGCTGCTGCTCTATGCCTTCCGCATCGACGTGCTCCATTCGCCCACGTTCATCATGCCGCTTTGGCGCGGCCGTGCGCGGCATGTCCTCACCATTCATGACATGTCGTCGTTCGTCCTGCCCCAATCGCATCCGGCCATGCGCCGCGGGCCGCTTTACGAACGCGCGGTCAGCACCTGTATTCGCCGCGCCGATCTCGTCACAGTTCCCTCGCAATCGGTGAAAGAGGACATTTTGCGTCTAGTACCGCGTGTCCATGGCGCGCGCATTCGGGTAATCCCATGCGGGGTCGACGACCACTTTCACCCGCGCGATTCTGCGGAAGTCGGCGCTGTTTTACACCGGCTGAACCTTCCCGCACCGTACATTTTATTTGTTGGTACTCTCGATCCTCGCAAAAATCTGCCGGTACTGATCTACGCGTACTCGCAGCTCGTCGCGCGCCAGCGGCCCGAACATCTCGTTCTCGCTGGTCAAACGAGCTGGTCCGTTGACGAGTTGTCGTCCTCCGTTGCCTCAGCCGCGGTTTCCGATCGCATTCATCTGCCGGGCTACATCGCGGACTCCGATCTTCCGTTCGTGTATGCCGGCGCGGCGTTGTTTGTTTATCCTTCGTTGCTCGAAGGCTTCGGCTTTCCGCCGCTGGAAGCAATGGCGAGCGGAGTTCCCGTTGTCGCGTCCGATACATCATCGCTGCGCGACAACCTCGCCGGCACGGCGATCCTAGTGCCGCCGACTAATTCCGAAGCGTTTGCCGCAGCCATGGAAACTTTGCTCACCGATGAAACCGCACGTACTCAGGCGATTACTTCCGGCCTGGAGCGCAGCCGCTCATTTCGTTGGGAAGCCTTCGCCCGTGAAACGCTGGCCTGCTATCGCGCACTGGCGCAGCGCTAAGGCGCAAACGTCGCCGTTTCGATTTCCGAGAATGCGCGCGGCGGCCCGAGAACCTCGCGCAGGATAAATGCGGAACGCACCGCGTCGGGCGATCGCAGGGCCCTCTTCCACAACGGCTCAACCGCACCTGGCGTTTCGGGCCGGGTCGCGGCGCGCGGACGCGTACTTATCGCCGGTCGGAATGTCGGGGCGGCTGTCTCGGTTTGTTTTTCTTCCCGCAGCCATTCGCCGGGTTCGTCCTTGCTCTTCTCGGCAACCGGCGGCTGCCGCCGCGCAGCGGGCTTCGCGAGTACTTCGCGCGCCTTCTCGATCACCGGACGAACAATTGGCCGAACCTGCGGGAAAACCGGAGGCGGCGACACTGGCGCGAGCGGGCGAGGCGGAACATCGCTCCGGGGCTGCACGGGCGGCGGCGGAGTCGTCCCCGCGGGTTGTCCAAGCGCTTCGAGGAATTTGTGGATTCTCTCGTTATCATTATCCCGAGCGGTTTGCACCGCCGCGGTCGCGCTCCCTTCAGGCGCTGACTGCCTCTGTTGTACTTCGCCGCGCACTGCCTCGCGCTTTTTCTGCTCCCGCGCTTTATCCGCGATCCGCGCCACCAGCCGCGAAATCCCGATCACTGCCGCGACAATGATGAAGATGAGGTTCTGGTCGAAGTGCATCAGCGCATTTCTCTGCTCCTGCTCGTGCTCCTGCTCTTGATCCTAATCTCTAACTGAAGCGTGCTGCCGCCACGAAGATTAGGAGCAAGATCAAGAGTAAGAGCAGGAGTAAGAGCCATCACGCATTTTGCTGCGGCGGTTTATCCGTTCCGGCAATCGACTCCCGCATGCTCGTGTCCGCCTGCACATTGCGCATCCGGTAATAATCCATGATGCCGAGGTGCCCGGCGCGGAACGCCTCCGCCATGGCTTGCGGCACCAGCGCCTCCGCTTCGACCACCTTGGCGCGCATCTCCTGAGTACGGGCGCGCATTTCCTGCTCGACCGCCACCGCTGCGGCGCGCCGTACTTCGGCCTTCGCCTGCGCCACGCGTTTGTCCGCATCGGCTTGTTCGCTCTGAAGCTTGGCGCCGATGTTATCGCCTACGTCCACGTCCGCGATATCGATCGACAAAATCTCGAACGCGGTATTGCTATCGAGCCCCTTTGCCAGCACCGCCTTGGAAATCCGATCGGGATTTTCCAGCACATCTTTGTAGGAATCAGCCGAGCCGATTGCGCTCACGATGCCTTCGCCTACGCGCGCGATGATCGTCTCCTCCGTCGCGCCGCCGACGAACCGGTCCAGATGCGATCGCACCGTCACGCGCGCCTTCACTTTTGCCCCGATCCCGTCTTTTGCCACGCCGTCAATCGTGGTGCGGCCCATCGCCGGGTTCGGCGCATCGATCACCTTCGGGTTAATGCTGGTGCGCACTGCTTCGAGGACGGTTTTGCCTGTGCCTTTAGTGGCAAGGTCGATCGCGCACGCGCGATTGAAATCGAGCGCGATGCCCGCCTTGTCGGCCGCGATTAACGCCAGGATCACCTGCGTCACATCCCCGCCCGCCAGGTAATGCGCCTCCAGCGGATCACTCGGAATATCGATGCCCGCTTTTACCGCCGTGATCCGATTGTCCACGATCATCCCGACCGGCACCTTCCGCAGCCGCATCCCGACCATTTTCCCGATGCTCACCGGCGCATTGGCGATGCGCGCCCGCAACCAAAGCCCGAAGAAATTGATCAGGATGATGACGATGACGAACGCGACGACCGCCACAATCGCGAAGCCAACGAGGTAGAAGGACTCCATTCCTGAGATTGTAGCGACTTTTTAGGGCACGGCGATACCCGTTTCGCGCAGCGTTTTTACCGTCCTAAACGAAAAGGAGAGAAAAAAGTGCTGCCGGACCAAGAATATGATTGACGCCGTCGTGCGAACCTTCACAATGGCCGCGAAAATTCAACCCGCCCTATGATCAAGACAATACTCCTCAGCTTCGGAGCGATCATGCTCGCCATGTGTGTGCAGGCGCAAGTGGTCGCAACGGATGACTACGAGTCACCGTATACAACCCCGAATGGAAGCGCGGGCGACATTTCGTACGGCTATAATGGCGGATCTGGTTTCGGAGCTCTTACTTATGTGTCAGGCACAGCGGGCGGAGTTTTCGCTGTCAACAATGCGTCAACGGGTGGTCGTCAGCTTGATGGCAACCAGTCGCTGGGAGAGTTTTCGGGTGGAAACAGCCAGGTAGCAGGCCGGACGCTGAATAGTCCTTTATCAATCGGCAACTTCAGTTTCGATGCACGGTGGGATATCAGCAACACAAACAACGCCTTCACCGGGTTGAACATCGACACCGCGTTGGGTTCGGGTCTGGGTGCAAATGAACTTCTCTCCTTCGGCCTCACCTCGACGAATGGTAATGGCAGCTTCTTGATCACCGATTCAACAGGAACTCATTCAGTCAGCGTCGGAACCGACAATGAGTTGCGAGGCGGTAGTTTTCATTTCAGCATCAATTTTAACACAACCTCCGGCGCATATACGCTCACGATCACGGACAACAGTAATGGCCAGACCGGCACAGAGTCCGGGTCTTTGGACAGCACCGGCACGGGAGTGGGTGCGTTTAAATTGGGCAACTTAGACACGGACAGCGGCACGCAAAACCTGATCGTCGATAATACAGTGTTCTCCGCAGTACCTGAGCCATCGTCATTGGCGCTCCTAGGCGGGTCGTCGATTCTGATCGCATTCTTCTTCCTTCGCCGGCGAAAGGCCTGAAAAAACTTTCCGGCGAGACAAAATAATTATCGACTCGAGCGATCCAATAACGCAATAATCACACGCTAGGGCAGGGATACACAGGGCAGGGAACATCAACCAATCTCCTCCTCCAGAACCATGAACGCTAAATTCACACTCGCGCTCTGCGCATTAACACTCACCGCCGTACTAACGGGCTATGCCGCTAGTCCGGCCGCCGACCAATCGTCTCTTTATGCTCCAAGTTACACTTGGGGAACGGGGACGAATAATGGCGTCGGCTTCAGCAGCTGGACACTGACGAAGAGCGGAACGGGTGGTTATTACATCGGCGGCAGCGGCGAAAACGTCCTCGATTCGTTTGCCCTCTACTCGGGAAGCGATTCCGGCTCCGCTTTTGCGGATCGCTCATTCACAAACGGACCGCTTTCTGCCGGTCAAACGTTCTCCTTCGACATCGGCGGCACAAGCGTAGACCAGAATGGCGTGATCGGAATGAATCTGATGTCAGGTAGCACTCCGGTGTTCACGTTCAAATTCACCGGCGGCCAACTTGTCTGGGCGCTTAACGACGGCGGCGGTGGCGGCGATTTCAACACCGATGTTAATTACATGGCAGGCAACTCCAGCACAGTGCCGCCGACAGCATTCCCCGTCTCATTTGCCTTCACGTACAATGGCGGCAGCAGCTACAGCGTACTTATAACGGAAGGGTCACACACTTACGTAGGGCCAAACTACACCGCGACCAATCCTCTAAACGATATTACCGGATTTCGCTTCTTCAGCGTCAATCAGGGAGGCGGCCAAAACGTCGGGTTTGACAACCTCTCCGTTGTTCCGGAGCCTTCGTCCCTCGCGTTGCTCGGTGGCGCTTCGGTTCTTGGCGCGTCATTTTATCTGCGCCGCCGTCGCAAGAGTTAAGGTCGCTCATCTTCCCCAAAAGCCCGCTTCCCTCCAGCGGGCTTTTTGCTGTACGGCTGCCGTTCCACTCCGGCCGCCGTGAGCGGCAGGAAAGATCAGCGGCCTGGCGATGCTGCAAGCACGGAGTACGAGCACGAACAAAGGCGAAGGCATGGAGGTGGCAAACCGCTTAATGCGACAGCGCAGTTGTGAAATCGCGCGCGAACTGGCGCAGCTCCGGTGCGCTGATTTCGGACACGGCGAAGTACGTCATGCCGTCGTTTGCCCAGTGCACGATGTTGTATCCGCGTTGCGGTTTCTCATCGCGAATCTCCGTAACGTGATCGCCGGGCCAGATGAACAGATTCACAAAATGTTTTCGCCGTTGGTACACGAGCGCGGCCACCGGGCGGCCGCGAAGATATTCCAAACGTCCGCCGACGAGCGGAAATCCAGCGGTGGCAAGGTCCTCGACCGGCGGCGCGAAATCGATTTTGCCTTCAAACCAGGGCCGCACAGTGTGCTGATCCGATGACGCGACGTCGGCGAGATGGTTCGCTGCCAGCGAGCGAACATGCGCATCGGTAATCTCCGCGAGCAGGTTCTGGTTGGCGGAACGGCGAAGAAACGCGTCACCAACAAAAAATCCGAGGATCAGCGCAGCTGCGATCGCGAGGCCGGTTAGCAGCCACGAACCAGCTCGGCGTTCGGCGGCTGGCAAGCCTCCGCTCTGACGCACGCCGTCAGGTGAACTGGGAAATCGCAAGACGGACGCGCGCAAATCGTCCGGCGCTGCATAGTACGAACCGCGGATTGCGGGCTTGAGCGCACGAACATTTCGCAAAGCAGCAGCGCAGCTTTCGCAATTCGCAATGTGCCGCTCGAAGTCCACGCTGCGCGCGACATCCAGCTCGCCATCGGCATACGCGTGCACGAGTTCTCGTACTTCTTCGCAGTTCACGAGCGCGTCTCCCGCAGGTTCGCGTCGGCTAAAATGATCTCGCGCAATTGGGCGCGCGCCCGCGCCAACCGCGACATCACCGTGCCGATCGGCGCATTCACCAGTTCGGCAATTTCCTTGTAGGAAAAATTTTCCATTTCGCGAAACACGATCACCTCGCGGAATTCGACCGGCAGTTTCGCAATCGCGGCGCGCATCGCTTCGATGTTCCCAGCGCGCTCGAGTACCTGGGCGGGTTGCGGCGCGGTGTCTTCGATCTTGTCGAGATCGTCCGGACCGAGATCCTGCGCCGGCTGCGCCCGCATCTTCGTAAAAGCCGTGTTGCGCACAATCGCAAGCAGCCACGCGCGCGCATCGCCGCCGCGAAATCCGCCGAAAAACTTGAACGCGCGCAATGCCGCTTCCTGCACGATGTCGCGCGCGTCGTGCTCGTTGCCCGCGAGCCAGCGGGCGAGGTTGTACGCAGCGTCAAGGTGCGGCAAAATCGTTTGCTCAAACAAGTCGGTTTCCACCGGCGGTTCGCTCCGGTTCAAAGTAGTCCAGACTCGCCAGCCCGCGATTTTATTCCCGCGGGAATAATCGAGCGCAGCACGGAGTAGGACAGGGCGAAAGGCAACATCTATGTCCGATTACATTGAACACGATCATCATCACGACGGTGTCGATCGCCGCGGTTTTTTAAAATGCATGGCCTGGGCGGGAACAGGCATGCTCTGGGCCGCCGGCGGCGGTTTGCTTGGCTCGCGAATTCTGCGGCCGGCGAGCGCGAGCGCGGCGGACACTCCGGGCGCGGATTTCACCTTCGTGCAGATCAGCGACAGCCACATCGGGTTCAACAAGGATGCGAACAAAGATGTCATCGGCACATTGAAAGAAGCCGTGGCGAAGATCAACGCGCTGCCGAGCGCACCCGATTTCATCCTGCACACGGGCGACCTTTCGCATCTCGCCGAGACGGACGAGTTCGACACGCTCGACCAGGTGCTGAAGGACTGCAAAACAAAGCAGATTTTCTACGTCCCCGGCGAGCACGATGTACTCAACGACAACGGCAAGCAGTATCTCGACCGTTTCGGTAAAGGGACGAAAGGGAACGGCTGGTTCAGCTTCGATCATAAAGGGACGCACTTCGTCGGGCTCAATAACGTGCTGAATCTGCGAGAAAACGCGCTTGGCGTTCTCGGCAACGATCAGCTCGCCTGGCTGGCCGATGATTTGAAAGCGGTGAGCGATAGTACGCCGGTGGTGGTGTTCGCGCACATTCCGTTATGGGAAGTGTACCCGCAGTGGGGCTGGGGCACGGATGACGGCGCGCGCGCGCTCGAGCTGATGAAGCGCTTCGGCTCGCTGACCGTGCTGAACGGTCACATTCATCAGGTGATGAAGAAGACGGAAGGCAACGCCACGTTCCACACCGCGATGTCCACCGCCTTTCCGCAGCCGGCGCCCGGCACCGCGCCGAAGCCGGGCCCGATGAAAGTGGACGCTGGCAAACTGCGCAGCGTACTCGGCATCACAGACGTGACGTACAGCGAAGGCAAGCACGCGCTGGCCGTTGTTGATTCGGCGCTGGCCTAACGAGTCACAGTTTTCAAATGTTCGGACGCGAGTTCTGGCTGCGCGCCCACGGCGCGAGCACGCATCTGCCGATTGTACTTTTCGCAATCTCAGTACTCTTCGATTTCACAGCGGTACTTTGGCGAGATGAATCGGCCGCGCGCGGTTTGCGATTCGCGGGATTTGTTTCCGCAGCAATTGGTTTGCTCGGAACCTTTGGCGCGATCGCTTCGGGATTGATCATCAGCCGCGGCCAGACGCTCGGGACCGGCGCGCTGCTGCGGCATCATCAATTTGTCTGGCCGGCGTTCGCAATTGCGCTTGTGTTCGTAGGGTGGCGTGTACTCACGCGCAACCGCAGTTCACAGCGCTCGTTTTCGATTTACCTCGCGGGAATGTTCGTTGCATCGTCGCTGACGATCGGCGCCGCGTACTGGGGCGGTGAGCTTGCGTTCACCGGCGGCGCAGCGACTCCGCCGGACCCGGTGCTGGTCGCGCGCGGTCATCATTTGTTCCTGCTGAACTGCGCGCATTGTCATGCTGACGATGCGACCGGCGATGAAGGACCGGACCTGCACGGTCTGCGAAAAAGCGATGAGCGGCTCGCGCTTCTCATTCAGAACGGCGTGAAAGGCGAGATGCCGCGGTTCGACAAAAAACTCACGAGTGACGACGTGCAGGCGCTGATTGCGTTTCTGCGGTCGCTGCATGGCTGAAGACTTCGCGGCGAGTCGCCGCGAACAGCACGCGAGTCGCGAGCGCTCCCCAGCTTTGCTACGCCTTCTCTTCGTCGAGCTTCGCTTTTACCGCGGCTTCGATTTCTTCGTACAACGCCCGATCGTTTTTTAGCGCTTCTTTGCCCGCGTCGCGGCCTTGCGCGAGCTGGGTGCCTTTGTAGCTGAGCCAGGAGCCACGCTTCTCGATGACCCCCTGCTCCAGCGCCAGATCGAGCAACGCGCCGGTCGAGGAAATTCCCTCGTTGTACATGATGTCGAACTCGGCTTCGGTAAACGGCGGCGCGACTTTGTTCTTCACCACTTTGACCCGCGTACGGTTCCCGGTGACGACGCCATCGGTCTGCTTGATCGCGCCGATCCGGCGAATGTCGCAACGGACACTGGCATAAAACTTCAGCGCTTTGCCGCCCGGCGTCGTTTCCGGGTTGCCAAACATCACGCCGATTTTTTCCCGAATCTGGTTTGTGAAAATGCAGCAGGTGCGCGCTTTCGAAATTAAAGAAGTTAATTTGCGCAGCGCCGCACTCATCAGCCGCGCCTGCGCGCCGACAGTCGTGTCGCCGATTTCGCCTTCGAGTTCCGCTTTGGTGACGAGCGCGGCGACGGAATCGACCACGATCACGTCGAGCGCGTTCGACCTGACAAGCGTCTCGCAAATGCGCAGCGCTTCCTCGCCTGAGCTCGGCTGCGAAACGAGCAGGTCATCAAGGTTCACGCCCAGCTTGCGCGCGTACTGCGGATCGAGCGCGTGCTCGACGTCGATGAACGCGCCGAGGCCGCCGCGCTTCTGCGCCTGCGCAATCACCGTGAGCGTGAGCGTCGTTTTCCCCGACGATTCCGGACCGAAAACCTCCACGATTCGCCCACGCGGAAATCCCCCGACCCCGAGGGCGCGATCGATCAAGATGTTGCCGGTGGGAATGACCTCGATGTCGACGACCTTTTCGCCGCCAAGCCGCATGATCGCGCCGTCGCCATAATCCTTGGCGATCTGCTGAATGGCGAGATCGAGATTTCTATCACGCGCTGCGTTCAGCTTGTCGAGGGAAGGCTTTTCTTCTGTCTTTGCGGGCATGTGTTCAACTAAAACGCCAACGAGCGATTCGCCAGAAAAAAGAACCGCTGATTACGCGATGCCGCCAAAACAGCGGCGAGGGGCGGAGCGATTTACGTGCGCCATTTGCGTTATCGGCGCCATCCCGGGTTCTGTTGAGAACCAAACAGAAAGGCCGCGCACCTTTGCGGCACGCGGCCTCTGCGAATGGATCTGGAATTCCGCTACTGAACCGTGATCTTACGCGGCTTTACCTGCTCGGCTTTAGGCAGTGTGAGCGTGAGGACGCCCTGCTCCATTTTCGCCGCGATCTTACCGGTATCAATGCTTGGGTCGAGCTCGAACGCACGCCGGAAATTGTCCGGCCGCGATTCCCGGTGGACGCACGTACCTTCAATTTGCGGCAGCGAACGCCGTCCGGTGATCGTCAGCTCGTTGTTTTCCACTGAAATATCGAGTCCTTCCTTGTTCACGCCGGGCATCTCGACCTGTAGAATGTAATTGTCGCCATCCTCGCGGACGTTCGCCGCCGGCATGACGTACTGCTCCGGGCGCTGCTGAATCCCGTTCCGATTTTCCCGAACTAATGTGTTCATGTGATTGTTCCTCTCTTGCTGGCAAGCGAGACGCTTGCGCTGCTGTTTACTCCACGTTGACCTGAATCTGCTTCGGTTTGGCTTCCTCGGCCTTAGGCAATGTCACCGTCAGAATGCCGTCGCGATAGTTCGCCGATACTTTGTTCGCGTCCACTTGCGTGGGCAGCGAAACGCTGCGGCGGAATTTTCCAACGTAGCATTCGGTCCGCGCGGCCTTGTCAGCTTCTGAAATTTCAGATTTGCGCTCGCCGCTGATGGTCAGCATCCCGTCATGCAGGGAGATCTCGATGTCTTCCTTGCGCATGCCGGGCAGCTCGACGCGGGCGACCACATTGTCGTTGTTTTGATAAACATCGAGCGCAGGTGACCAGCCGCTGAAGAGCTGCGTCTGACGCTGGAAGTTAGACCAGAACGGGAGCTCAAAGAGCGAGTCAAGCTCATCGCGCAGAGTGTTCCAGCGATCGACGCCGGTGAGCCCTGAGCTTCCCGGGCTTTGATAACGAATAATGCTCATAAGGATTTCCTTTCGTTTAAATTGTTGCAGGAAGCGTTTGAGCTTTTCCGATGCCAGCTAGCAATGCGTTCCGTAATATACGTGTTTTTAAGTACTTAGGTATTTCCACGTGGCAAAAAATCAGAGGAAATAGTGACAAAGTAGCACTGCGCAGCACTCGCATATGCCCGGACGCGCGACATTTATTCTCGCAAGGGCGTTCCCTTGAGTGCGGCTGTAACAACATCAATGCCTCGTCTGGCTTGTCACAGACCGTTCAGAAGCTACAACGTTTCTCGTGAGTCGATCGGGTGCCGACGAGCATTACATCAATCGGGCGTTAGCCGAAGCGCGCAAAGGCCTCGGTCGTACTAGCCCGAACCCCGCCGTCGGCGCGGTTCTCGTAAGAGAAGGGCGAATTGTCGCCGGCGGTTATCATCGCGGCGCAGGCGAGGCGCACGCCGAAGTGGATTGCCTGCGCAAAGTACGCAGCGCGGCGGGAGCAACGCTTTACGTCACACTCGAGCCCTGCTCGACAGAGGGCCGCACGCCACCATGTGTGGAGTACATCATCGAACGTGGAGTTCGCCGCGTAGTTATCGGGACGATTGATCCGAACCCGCAGCATCGTGGCCGGGGCGTTGAGCTTCTGCGGGCGAGCGGGATCGAAGTGGCGGCGGGAATTCTCGAGGAGCGATGCGCCAGCCTCAACGAAGCATTCAACAAATGGATCGTGACGGGACAGCCGTTTGTCATTGCCAAATGCGCAATGAGCCTCGATGGCCGGTTAACCCGGCCGCCAGGTGAATCGCAATGGCTCAGCTCCGCAGCCGCTCGCCAGCACGCCCGCGCTTTGCGCTCGCGAGTGGATGCGATCCTCGTGGGCGCCGAAACGATCCGGCGTGATGACCCGCGGCTGACGGCCCGAGATCGCCAGGCGAGGCGGCAGCCCTGGCGCGTTGTACTTAGTCGCTCAGGTCGTCTGCCGCGAAAGGCAAAAGTGTTCAGCGATGCCCACAAAGAGCGGACGCTCGTGTATCGCGGCCAGTCGCTGCGCCACGTACTCGATGCCTTGGGCAAACGCGAGGTGTTAAGTGTACTAATCGAAGGTGGCGGAGAAGTGTTGAGCGAGGCGCTGGACCAGCGGCTGATCGATAGCTTCCGGATTTATCTAACGCCGCTTCTCACCGGCGGAAACGTGCTGGCGTTCGGCGGGAAAGGCGTGGCATCAACGGCCGAAGCGCTGCGGCTTTCGCAGGTCGAGTACGAGCGGATCGGGAACGACATTTGCGTGAGCGCACGCGCCCAGCGCTGAGGCAACCGAAAACTTAAGCGTCCCTTTCTGGTTTAATCTGCAAAGGAGGTGAACAGATGAAAAAGCTCGTACTCGTTGCGGCAGTGGCGATGGGATTCATGATGCTGGGAGCGCCGAAATCTGAAGCCAGGGTATTCGTCAACATCGGGATTGGATTGCCTGTCTTCTATCCCTACCCGGCATATTACGGATATTACCCGTATCCATATCCCACTTATTATCCGACGGTCTATTACGGCGCGGTTTACAGGCCGTACTATTGGTGGCACGGACGCCGCGTCTATTATCGGCGGCGTTGGTAACGCGATGCATTCGGCGGACGCCGCTTGTTGCCGGCGTCCGCTGGATAGCGCGGATAGCTGCGGGCGACAGCTAACCAGGTGAGCTACAGTGACGCGGTGTCGTCGCTGTCGTCGTCAGGCCCGGCAAGAACTTCCAAGTCGGTGGCCAGGTCTGGATCGGTGATATTCGCCGAGACAATCTGCTGGCCCCAAGGCGTGGCGCTCTGCCTCGCCATCGCAATCTGCTGCACAGGTGCGGCCTGGGGATGATGCCGAAGTGTGTGCAATGTAAACAGCGCAACGACGATTGCCGCCACGGCGGAAAACCCCGGCACCAACCAGCGCACCTGGAACCATGACGCAATGGTACTTGCCCGAGATGGCTCGTTGCGCACGGCGCGGAGAACGTTCCGGGCAAACAACGGCGACGGCCGCGGCACGGCCGAGTGCCCGAGCAAATCCCACAATTGCGGATCTTCGTCGCGGTCCATCACGTCAGATTAAACCTGCGACATTCTGTCAAGTTGCAGTTATACCTCAGCCGCTTCGAGGAAACCTTCGAGCTGCCGGATACGCGTCGGGTGCCGCATTTTGCGGAGCGCTTTTGCTTCGATCTGGCGAATGCGCTCGCGCGTAACGCGGAATTGCCGCCCCACTTCTTCCAGCGTCCGGCTATAGCCATCCACGAGCCCAAAGCGCTGCTCCAGTACCTGGCGCTCGCGTTCGGTCAACGTCTCCAATACGTCTTTGATCTTTTCCTTCAGCAGCACGATCGCGGTCATGTCGCACGGATTTTCCGCGCCTTTGTCTTCGATGAAATCGCCGAAGTTTGTCTCCTCGCTTTCACCCACAGGCGCCTGAAGCGAGATCGGCTGCTGCGCCATCTTTAGTACGGCGCGCACGCGATCCACCGGCAGCAGAATTTCCTCCGCCACCTCTTCCGGCGTCGGCTCGCGCCCGTATTCCTGCACCAGTTGTTTCTGCACGCGCATCAGCTTGTTGATCGTCTCGATCATATGCACCGGGATGCGAATGGTGCGCGCCTGGTCGGCGATCGAGCGGGTGATCGCCTGCCGAATCCACCATGTCGCGTAGGTGGAGAACTTATAGCCGCGACGGTACTCAAATTTCTCTACCGCTTTCATCAGCCCCATGTTTCCTTCCTGGATCAAATCGAGGAAAGAAAGGCCGCGGTTGGTGTACTTTTTGGCGATGGAAATAACGAGCCGCAGATTGGCTTCAACCATTTCGGTCTTGGCCCGGAGCGCCTTACGCAGCCAGGTCTTCAGCGCGTGATAAAGCTCCACGTACTCATCGCTCGAGAGCCATGCTTCGCGCTCGAGCTGCCCGAAGCTGATCGGCGGCTTGCCACGCCCGCCGTGTTTTGTCGCCTCACTCTTTAGCGTCATGAGGGTGGCGAAATGCGCGTCCGCCAGATGGACGAATTCCTCCGTCACCTTTTGCTTGAAATAGAAACGCGGGTAGAGGCGTTGGAGCGCGGCCACTGAACGGCCGAAGACTTTCGCCCGCTCCTGCTGGTGCCGTGCTGAGGCTTCGCAAAGATGGACATATTGTTCGCTGATGGTTGCGCCGAGTTTCTCGACCTTGTGACAAAGGCGCGGCAGCATCTTCATGTAGCGCTCGCGGCTTTCAATCTTTTTATCGAGAATCACGCGGTCGAATCGCTCACGACCTTCCGCCAGTTTTTGCGCCAGCTCGAGGTGCGCCCGCAGGATAAAACCGAAGCGGTTGATGTGCTGCTGCACCATGCCCTCGGCTTCCTCGATGCGCTTGGAGATTTCCACCTCCTGCTCGCGGGTAAGCAGCGGCACCTGGCCCATCTGCTTCAGATACATCCGCACAGGATCATCTAGGATATCGAAGCGCGTGTCGGGTTTCTCTTCCTCGTCTTCTTCCTCGCTCTCCTTTTTGCCGTCCTTGTAGCGATCGACTTCGGATGCCTCGATGACATCGATCTCCATGCGTCGCAGCTGGCCGAGAATGGCATCCAGCTCGTCTGGATCTGTCACACCGGCCGGCAGAGCCTCGTTCAGATCGTCGAAGGTGACGTAGCCCTGTTCCTTCGCCAGCTTGATTAATTCGCGAATCCGCGCCTGCAAATCATCGCTGCCATTGTTGCGCGATGGCGCAGTGTGCGTCGCGACAGGAATGGTCGAGCCCAATTGTACTTTGCGCGGGCGTCCGCGGCGTCGAGCCGGCTTCGCGCCGTTGTGGCTGGCCGCACCGGAATGGTGAGCGTGCGCGCGATCTGTTCGCGCGCTCCCATTGCGGTTGGGCTTCTTACTCACGGGAAAACGTCAGGGCTCACCAACTCTTCACTGGGATGTTCACGTTTCGCGCGGACGAGCCGGCGAAAACCTGTCAAAATCGTGGAGCTGCTCACGCAGGTCAAGGACTTGTTTCTGTAACTGCATAATCTCGCCAGCAGTGAGACTCGGCCGGCGCAACTTGCTCTCGGCCGCGTCCAGCTCGCGCCGCAAGCCTGCCTGGCGCAGGCCGTTCCACCATTCTCGCGCCACTGTCGCGGGCTCTTCCGGCAGCCGTTGCAAAAGCCAGCCGGAAACCAGCGCTTCGTCACCGGATTCCAGCGTACTCTCGAAGGCACTGAGCGACGCGGGATCATCCGGCCTGAAATTCGCAGTTAAGATTTTCGCCAGCAACTCCGCCCCGGGAAGGCCAGGCAACGTCTTGCGCCAATTCTGTGCGAGGAGAAAGTTCCTCGCATTTTCATCGCGCAGAGCAAGGAGGCAGAGCATGGCTAAATCGTGCGGCGGCGCAGGGGTAACCGCGGTACTGCCCTCCACTTGAGCAGAGCGAGTGCCAGCGCCGTCGCGCCCGAGAGCCGAGTAGCTCGCGCGCACCGCTTTATCGAGATCAGCAGCGCGGATGGCGAGCCGGGCCGCGATCCTGTTAATCACTTCCCCGCGCATTAACGGGTCGCGTACATGCGCCACGGCGCCTGCCAGCTCGCGCGCCACGCGCAATTTCTCACCGAGCGAGCTGAGGTTCGCCGTACTCGTTTTCTTTTCCGTCCAGTAATCGAAGAAATCGGGCGCCGCCGCGATCAGCTTCTCGAACGCCTCACGCCCCGCTTTGCGCACGAGCGAGTCCGGGTCTTCGCCTGGAGGCATCTCGGCCACGCGGACGATCAAATCATTTTGCAGCAGCGCTTCGAGGGAACGCTCGGCTGCTTTTTGCCCGGCCGCGTCAGCGTCGAAACAAAGTACCACTTCCGCAACGAGCCGCTTCAACGTGTGCGCCTGTCGCTCCGTAAACGCGGTTCCCTGTGGTGCGACAACATTCTGGATACCCGCTTGGAACAGCGTGATCAAATCGAGCTGTCCTTCGCAAACAATTGCGCTGTTCGCCTCGATCAGCGCGCGTTTGGTTTTGTGCAGCCCGAAGAGCACCTCCCCTTTACGAAACAGCGGCGTCTCCGGTGAGTTGATGTACTTTGCCGCGCTCGCCTCCGCCGTAAGTACGCGACCGGAGAATGCGATGACTTCGCCGATGTCGTTCGCGATGGGGAACATCAAACGACCGCGGAAGCGATCGTAGGTTTGATGTTTAATGTTTGATGTTTGATTTGAATCGGACTCACGCATCGAAACCAGACCGCTCGCGATCAAATCGCGTTGCGCGTAACCATGATCCGCCGCCCATTTCGAAAAACTGTCCCAGCTCTCGGGCGCATAACCAAGCTTCCAAGATCGCGCGACTTCCGCGCTGATGCCGCGCGTTTTCAGGTACTCACGCCCGGGAGCGCCGAGCTCGCGCTTCATCAGGTTTTCGTGGAACCATTCCGCCGCTTCCGCGTGCAGCTTGAGCAACATGCGGCGCGCCTCGTGCTGCCCGTTTTCGTTTCCGCTCGGGCGTTCCTCGATGATCGCGATTCCGGCCCGTTGGGCCAGCTTCCGCGCTGCCGCCGGAAAATCGAGGTGCTCGTACTCCATGACAAAACGGAAAACCGAGCCGCCCGCGCCGCAGCCGAAGCAATGAAAACTCTGCCGCGAGGGCGAGACGGTGAACGAGGGCGTTTTCTCCTGATGAAACGGACAGAGCGCCTTAAATGTGGCGCCCGCGCGCTTGAGCGGAAAGTACGTGCCGATCACCTCCACGATGTCGTTCGCGCTCGCGATCTGCTCGATTGTCTCCGGAGGAATCGCCATCTTTTGTTTTCCCGCGCTGCGTGGCAAACTTAGCGCGTGCTCGCCGTTCGCATTCGAAAATTTCTCTCGCCTCGAGCGGACGGTAACGCTCTTGAGGCATCCCGCCGCGAAACCGTTAAGGTCACTGCTTCACGAAATCTCTCGACTTCGTTCGGGATGACGCTCGCTCTCGCGCTGCTAATCGCGTCGCCTCTCGCCCACGCCCGCGACATCATCCACAAAGGCGATGTCGTCGTCGTTCCCGTTCACGGCGAGATTTCGCCCTCGCTTCATTTTTTCCTCCGCCGCGGCGTTAAACTGGCCGAAGCGAACGGCGCCAGCGCCGTCATCCTCGACATGAATACGTACGGCGGCCGGCTCGATTCCGCCGAAGAAATTACGGGTGTACTCAACCAGCTCGCCATTCCCACTTACACGTTTATTAACAGCAACGCCGGCTCTGCTGGCTCAATCATCGCGCTCGCGACCAAACACATCTACATGGCCCCGGTCAGCGCCATCGGCGCCGCCGCGCCTGTACTTTCCACCGGCGCGGACTTGCCGGAAACAGAGCGCGACAAAACCGTTTCGTACTTTTCCGCGCTCGTCCGCAGCATGGCGATACGCAACGGCCACAATCCCGACATTGCTGAAGCGTTCATGAACAAGGACAAGGAATTGAAAATCGGCGACCGCGTGGTGCACGCCAAAGGATCGCTACTCACGCTGAACGCGCAGGAAGCTACCGAGCTGATCAATGGCAAACCGCTCCTGGCCGACGGTATCGCGCAATCGCTCGATGATCTCGCACAAAAGGCGAAGCTCACCGGCGCGCGAGTCGAGCTTCAGCCCAGCGGCTTCGAGCAGCTCGCGCTTTGGATCACTGCGCTCGCGCCCGTACTCTTGCTTGTCGGGATTGTCTGCGCTTATCTCGAATTCAAGCTGCCCGGAGTCACGTTGCCCGGCGTGATTTCAGGGCTTTGTTTTGTCCTCTTTTTCCTCGGCCATTATCTCGCCGGACTCGCTGGATGGGAAGCTCCCGTACTTTTCGGGCTCGGCGTCGCGCTTGTCCTCGTGGAGATTTTGTTCTTTGCCCATTCGACCATCATTTTCGGGGTGGTCGGCGCGTTCCTCATTTTCGCGTCGCTCATCTGGGCAATGACGGACCGCTATCCTGACCAGCCAGTGTTTCCCTCGACGCACATGCTGATCATGCCACTGCTAAATCTTTCCCTCGCGATCATCGCCTCGATCGTCGTGATCGCGCTGCTCACGCGCTATTTGCCACGCACGAGCTTCTACCGCCGTTTCGCTCTGATCGCGGCGAATCCCTCCGGCCCGTCGTTCAGCGCACCGCGAGAGTTTGAGACTGCGACACCGATCGCCCCAGGCGCGCAGGGTGTGGCCGTGACGACATTGCGCCCGAGCGGCAAAGCACAATTCGGCGAACGCGTCATCGACGTCATCACCGGCGGCGAATTCATCTCGCCGCAAACACCGGTGATCGTGTCGCAGGTGGACGGCATGCGCGTGCTGGTGCGCGCAGGCTAGCGCCGGCAAACGCGACGGCGGAGCGCAATCAACACGGCAAGTCCCCCCATTAGAAGCACCCAGGTGGATGGCTCCGGCACGATAAGGAGCTCGCCTGTGCCGGTGAACTCGGGAAATTCGTACATCGCGCCGCTGCCAAGCGCGCCGTACGTGCCCGGGGCCGTAACATAAACGCCGTTGATAATGAGCGCGGCGACCTGATCTGGCACACCGGTGTAGTTAAGGTTGATTCCGTTCCTGTTCGTGAAGTTGAACGAGAGCGAAGCGTTGTCAGCGATGTAGTTATTCGTGGCGCCGTTTTGCAGCGTGAGCTGGATGCCGCTCCCGCTGGCGAGGCTCACGTTACCCGTACCCAGCGCGCCGTCGTGATTGGCGATCAGCGTGCCGGCGTTGATGGTGGTGCCCCCATTGTAAGTGTTCGTGCCTGAAAGTGTGAGGCTGCCGCTGCCCAGCTTCGTTAAGCCACCGTCCGTCGTGCCGGTGCTCGCGTCGTGCAGCAGATTTTGCGCGATGGTAATGTTGAAGCCGTCGCTGTCGATGTTCGCGCCGCCAGCCTGGACATGGACAGTGCCGATGAGACTCATGAAACCGAAACCGCTCGGAGGATCGCCCTGGGTGGCCTGGAGAATGCCGCCGTTGAAATTAAACGTCGACGGCAACGGGGCGTAGTAATAGCCCGAAACTCCAGTCGTGGAAAGCGTTCCGCCGTTGAGGTTATACGCGCCTTTCTCCAAATTCAGGCCGGCGGATATGTCGTTAGTCCCGCCATTTTGGTTGAAGGTTCCAATCCCTACGTCCTCGGAGTATGCGTGATTGTGCCGCCGGTCTGGTTGAAGGTACCGCTACCGACGAACGCGCCGGTTCCGTTATAGCCAACGTTCAGAGTACTGCCCACTGAGATCGTACCGCCGCTCAGATTGTAGGTGCCAGTGCTGTGTGCAGTGTATCCAATGGTGATGTCTGCCGCGGTGTTCGTGCCGCCACTCTGGTTGAAAGTACCATTGCCGCAGTAGCCGATGGTCTCCTCGGTATTTGCGTAGCCCGACGAATTGAGCGAGCCGAGCGTGGCGGTTCCATTAAAGCTGTTCAAATTGTAGGTGCCGCTGCTTCCCGCGTTATAGCCTATCGAAAGTGACGACCCAGCATCGTTATTACCACCCGTCTGCGTGAAAGTGCCGGTGCCGTAATTTCCTATGATTTCGGCGGTGGGCGACACTGTACCGCTGCTTAAGTTGTAAATGCCGTTGCTCGTAGTTTGGTCGGCTACATCGAGCTCGTTATTTATGAGGAGCGTGCCGCTCGTTTGATCGAGCACCCCTGTGCCTGTCTCGCCGACTGTAACGTTCCCGTACCCGGCGTCGGAATTAACAGTGTATGGACTATTTCCGTTGCTCGCGTCCACAGTGAGGTCTCCTGCCTCCAGTGCGCGGGCCTGCAAGAGGAACACCGCGACCGCAGCGGCAACAAAAACGAACAGCAGCCTTGCAGGTGATCGAGGCTTCATTGCCACGGATTGAGCGTGAACGTGTCTGCGCGAAAGGCGACGCCTCGTATGAAGCTGAGCAATCCGACTACGGCGTGCCTTTTCATTTATGTTCTCCGCTCGCGCGCGCGCCCCGATGCCGCTGCAAGGCGACTAGCGTTCCGATTCCGCCGAGGATCAGCGCCCAGGTCTGCGGCTCGGGTACTGACTCAACATCGAGCGTGAGATTATCGAAATTGAGTTGATGAATGACCGATGAGCCGGAGTCGAGGGAAATAGTCGCCTGAAACGATAGCGCGCCGCCGTTTACGGTGGAACCCGTTGTGACGACCAAAGTGGCCGAGCCGGGTGAACTGGTTGTTGGGTTCACCACCGTGAGCGTTCCGCCCAGATCGACACCGCCCGCGAGTAACTCCATCGTGAAGTGGTCTGGAAGCGGCAGGTCTTTGCGCTCATACAGCTGCAATGTCATGGTGTAGGTCGAGTTTGGCTGGACTTGTGTGTTGGAGAGAATGTTCGAAGGGCTGGAGAAAATGGACTGTGGGCCGCTGGTTTGGCCGCCGGTGAACAAATACCCCGTCGGCTGCGATGGAGGGGCTCCTCCGGCAGCATAGTAAGTCGCCGGATCGAGATACTGGATGCCGGCATTCCCGGTGGCCGAGAATCCCAGCACATCGGTCGTCCCCAGCGGCGCGCCGGAGGGAACTTGATAAACGTTGACGCCTGTACCAAAGGTTAGCGTATATTGATCGACGGCAAGATCGCCTCCGCCATTGGCGGTGTTATTAGTTGCGTCGAACCCGGGATTGGTGATTGGAACCGGAGTAGCCTGAATGCGCGAGAGCGGGGCGAAGCAGAGCGGCGCCGCGATCACACACAGAAGAAGAAAAGTGGTACGCTGCATATCTTCTTACCATGCGAAAAAGCGGCTGCCGAAACGGACATTGCGCCGGAATGTTCTTCCTTTGCGCGGAAGTCGTGTGGTAGGCTGTATCATAGGGCGTCCCTCCAAGTGCAAACGGCTCGACAACTCACGGCTCTCCTAGGCGAATGGAGCCGCGGTGATGACCACGCCGGCGCTGATGTGATGGCGCTGGTTTACGATGAATTGCGCAAGGTGGCGCGCGTCCATCTTCGGCTGGAACGGCCTGATCACACGCTCCAGCCCACAGCGCTCGTGCATGAAACTTACCTGCGCATGATCGGCACGGATGCGCCGGCGAATTGCGAGACACGCGCGCAATTCTTCGGGATCGCGGCGCGCGCGATGCGCCGGATTCTGGTCGAGCACGCCCGCGCTCGTAATGCGGACAAACGCGGCGGTCTTCACCAAAAGGTGCCGCTGAGCGAAGCGCGCTGGGTGCCGCAATCACGCGAGCTCGACTTGGTGGCGCTCGATGGCGCGCTGGAAACGTTCCGCGCGAGCTACCCGCGCCAGAGCCGCGTGGTCGAGCTGAAGTTTTTTGGCGGACTCGATTTCAAGCAAATCGCCGAGCTGCTCACTGTTTCGGAGAAAACGATCCTGCGCGACTGGAGCTTCGCGAAGCTGTGGCTTTGCCGCGAGCTGCAGCTGGATGGCAATGCTCAACCCACAGCAAGTTAAGAACGCAGCCGAGATTGCGGCGGCAGCGATTGAGGTGGACAAGAGCAAACGCGCTGACTTCGTCGCGGCTAAATGCGATGGCGACGCCGACGTGCGCGTCGAAGTAGAATCGCTGCTCGCGTTTGAATCTGCCGCCGCGGATTTCATCGAAAGACCAGCGGTCGAAGTGGACCTGAACTCGTTCGTGGAAGAAGCCGAAGCGACGTTAAAGCCTGGCGCCTTACTCGGCAATTATCGCGTCGTCTCGCTGCTCGGCGAAGGCGGCATGGCCGAGGTTTACCTGGCCGAGCGTGCCGATGAGCAATTTCAAAAACGCGTCGCCATTAAGCTGATCAAGCGCGGTCTCGACACCAACGCGATCCAGCGGCGTTTCCGGCGCGAGCGCGAAATTTTGGCGTCGCTCGAACATCCGAACATTGCGCGGCTGCTCGACGCCGGGACAACAGCGGACGGCTTGTCCTACTTCGTGATGGAGTGCGTGGAAGGGCAGCCGATTACCGAGTTCTGCGTCGCCCGGAAGCTCAGCCTCGATGAGCAGCTGCGCCTGTTCTGCATCGTATGCGATGCGGTGAGCTACGCGCATCAGCACCTCGTGGTGCATCGCGATCTGAAGCCGTCGAATATTCTCGTCACCTCCGACGGCGCGCCAAAGCTGCTCGATTTCGGCATCGCGAAGCTCCTCGCGCCGGATCAAACGCAGCTTGCCAACACCATTCCTGAAGAGCGTGTCCTCACGCGCGATTACGCCAGCCCGGAACAGTTGGGCGGCGAACGCGTCACGACCGCTGCCGACGTTTACAGCCTCGGGATTGTCCTGCGCGAATTGATCGGCGATGAAAAATCATCTCGCGGCGATCTGCGCAACATCATCAGCAAAGCAGTTCAGCCAGAGCCTGCGCGCCGCTATTCATCGCCACGCCACCTCGCGGAGGAAATCGAGCGCTACCTGCGCGGGCTGCCAGTAGTCGCGCGCGGTGACACATTTGGGTACCGCGCGGGAAAATTCATCCACCGGAATCGGCTCGCGGTCGCCGCTGTTTCGTTGATCGCGCTGAGTTTGATCGCGGGGCTGATCGCGACCAAGCACGAGGCGAATGTCGCGCGTCGCGAGCAACAAAAAGCCGAGCGCATCAACTCATTCCTCGCTTCCACGCTGGCGGAAGCCGGCCCGAGCCTGAACAAACGGCTACATCGCGGCGAGCCGAATTCTCTGGTCGAGGTGCTGAACTCCGCTGCCGCGCGGCTCGAAGGCGAGTTCGCGCACGATCTGGAAACGCGCGCGGATTTGGAGCGAATCATCAGCGGCGCTTACGCAAGCGAGGGACAAGTGGATTTGGCAAAGCAACATCTCGAAAAGTGGATCGCGCTGGCGGCAGAGCGTTACCCAGCCGATCACCCGAAGGCTCTTCTCGCCACAGCTGATCGGGCCGGGAATCTCTTCTTCACGGGGAAGTTGAAAGAGTCAGAGGAACTCTTCCGGCAGACGATTCCCAAATTACGCGCTGCTTACGCAAAAGGTGCAATCAGCGCGGAAGAGTTAGCCGAGTCGCTGAATTGCCTCGCATATCTTCGCCGCACTCGGGGTGATTCAGCGGAAGCCGAAAGGCTGTTTCGCGAGACTCTCGCCGTGAAGCCAGCGACATCGACGCCGTTTCATTATCAACTCGAAACGACGCTCAGCACGCTCGCGCTTACGTTGCTGGACGAAGGCAAATTCGCCGAGGCGCTCAGCACCTCGCGCGACGCGGTGCGCGAGCAGGAGCAAAGCGCGCCCAAAAGCGGCACGCTTGGCTTTGCCCTGACAGTGCTCGGCGGAATGCTGACTGAAAACGGCGACTTCGCGCAAGCCGACGCCGCACTTAGCCGGGCGGAGACTATTCTGCGAGAGTTGCTCGTGCCGAGCTCGCTTTGGCTGGGCGATAACCTCCGCAACCACGCAGCCTCATTCTACGCGCAAGGCCGACACGCTGAAGCTCTGACCAAAGTGCGCGAAGCACTCGAGATTTACCGCCGCAGCTTCGGCCCTTATTACGATAATTATCCGACGGCCCTGGACATTGAAGGATTGATTCTTGCGAAATCGGGGCACGTCGCGGAAGGCGAGAAACTCCTGCGCGAAGCGTTAAGCATGCGGGAGGAGACTCTGACGCCAGGTCACTTTTGGGTCGCGCTCGCGCAAGGTGCGCTCGGCGAATGTTTGACGCTGGAGCATCGCTACTCGGAAGCGCAGCCGTTGCTCGTCGCGAGCTACGAGAGTTTGCAGCGCACGCAGGGCAGCGATAATCCCCGCACGAAAATGGCACAGCAGCGTCTCGCGACGCTTCAACAAGCGCTCGGGAAAGCTGGATTGCCCTCCGTCGCCGCTGCCGTTCACCGTTAACGGATCAACCACCAGCAACGACGCGCACGAGCTCGATCTGGTCGCCCTCCTTCAGCGAACGCGAGCTCCATTCGCTGCGATGAAGGGCCGTTCCGTTGTGCTCGATCAAGAGCGTCGCGGGGACGAGCTTCAGCTCATCGATCAGTTCGGAAACGTTGCGTGCACGGGTGACCGCCCGCGGCTTGCCATTCACCGTCACCTTCGTCATTGCGCCAGCGCTGTATCCCAGTCCTTCCAGACCGCCTCGATCCCGCGTTCGCGCAACACCGCAGCGAGCTCCTCTGGCGAACGCGAATCGGTGATTTCAAACTGGCTTGTGGCCACGCTCTTTGCCGCCGCCCCATCAGGCGTAACGATGCGCCCGCGCACGGTGAAGTGCATTTTGTCTTTACCTTGCCCAGTGTAGCCGCCGGGTTCGGTATGACTGCCGGCGCTCATCATTGTCACGCCCAAGGTGGCAAGAAAGTCGCGCAACGCCGGCGCTTCACGTGTACTCAGGACGATGCCGACCTGCGGAAATGTGACACGCAGGGCGCAGACCAGTTGCACCAGCTCGCGGTCTGCCATGGCATGTTCGGGCTGAAATTCACCCGCGGCAGGACGCAATCGCGGCACGCTCACGCTGAGTGCGGATTTCCAGCACCGCTTGAGCAAGTACTCAAGGTGCGCGGCGAGTGCGACGGCTTCCTCGCGCCACGGCGCCAGCCCAAAAAGCGCGCCGATTCCGATGCGGCGAAATCCGGCATCATAACCTCGCTCCGGGCAACGCAGCCTCCACTCGAAATCTTTCTTCGGCCCGGCGAGGTGCATCGCATCGTAAATGGCGCGGTTATAAGTCTCCTGGTAAACCACCAAACCTTCCGTGCCGGCGGTGACGATCGGTTCGTACTCAGGCGTTTCCATCGGCGCGACTTCGATTGCGATTGAAGCAAAGTCGTCGCGCAGAATGCGCACGCAATCTGCCAGGTACTCGTTGCCCACGAACTTCGGGTGTTCACCGGCGACAAGAAGCAGATTGCGAAAACCGGCGCGCGCCAGATGCCGTGCTTCGGCCGCGACTTCATAGAGCGAAAGTGTCAGCCGCAGGATCGGATTTTCGCGGGAAAATCCACAATAGCGGCAGCTGTTGATGCATTCATTCGAAAGATAAAGCGGCGCGAACAGGCGCATGGTGCGCCCGAAGAAACGCAACGTGAGCGAGCGAGCGCGCGACGCGAGCGCATCGAGCTCCGCATCAGCTTTGGGAGCAAGCAGTGTCTCGAATCGGCGAACCGTGCTGCTTTTCTCGAGAGCAAGATTGTCCAGGATTTCCGCGAAGCTCACCGAGTACTTTCGCGGCGATGAGAGTGTTCGCAACTGGCCGGCAGAGTACAAGCGGCGCGGGCGCGCAGAAAGCAAAACGCCGGGAACACTCGCATGCTCCCGGCGTTGAGAAGATTTCGTTGTACTTCGTTTAGAACGCGAACGTGATGCCGGTTCGCGCCATGCCGAAGTTGTTGCTTGGACCGTCAACAACGTTCCAGCTGAAGTCGCTCATCCAGCCGATCGTCGGGGTGAGACGTACTTCCACGCCGCCGCCGAACTGGCCCATCCATTTGGACTGGCTCTTGTCGGTACGCGTGGAGATGGCGTTCCCGTTGTTGTCGAAGAGCACCTCGGTGCGACCGCCGCCGCCGAAGATACCGCCGCCGCCGCCGAACACGTAGGGCGCGAATCGAGTGCACGGAATCGGGTAACGCAGGGTAAACGTGCCCAGCGCCGCGCCAACTGCACCGTGATCAGTGTTGTCGATAGCGGAGTTACCGATGACCAATCCGCTGCGGTTGCCGGTGGCAAGCCCGTAGCCTTCAACGCCGACGCCGAAATAGCGCGCGAAGAAGTACTTGGCATCGATACCGCCGCCCCAGGCATGATCTGCCTCGAGGTAACGGTCGTTCCGCCATGCCTCGCCCGTGAAAGCATAAGTACCCCAGAGCGAGACATCCCATTCCTGGTCGCGATACCACGCCGGGCAGGGCGCTTCCGCCGCGGACGTCTGCTGCACTGCATTTTTCCCTGAGTACGTGTCCGTGCCGCCGAAAACAACTGACGCGGCTGCGCCGAGCACACACGTCGTGATAAGTAGTTTTTTCATCCCTTTCTCCTTGGTTAAGTAGTTTCTCCTTGTAACGGGACAGCACCAAAGCTCGCCCGGTTACCTGTCATTACGCAGCTACTTACAGCTACGGTCGTGCCAATTGTAGGTTAAGCTGCGCCGGATTTCAACTCCCCTCCGTTCGTCGCGTCCGTCACGACGAACCGCTCGTGGTGGAAGCTCGGGTCGCCCCGGAACATGAGCTTGGCGGCATAGCGTCGCTCCAGCTCGATCAGCAGCTCTTCATCTTCTTCTTTCAACCGCCGGAGCACATCCGGGTTCAGGATGACACGGAACTCGTGCACGGTCTCCTGGTACTGGCGCATGATGGTATTGAGCGTGCGATGCAGCTCCACGCTCGTCGTCATTGACGTCTTCACCACGCCGCGTCCCTGGCAGTACGGGCAATTCTCGTAAATGGAATCGCTCAGGCTTTCCTGGGCGCGTTGCCGCGTCATCTCCATGAGGCCAAGCTGCGAAATAGGCACAACGTGCGTTTTCGCTTTGTCGCGCCGGAGCCGTTCGCGCATCAGCTGGTAAACGGCCTGCTGGTCCTTGCGGCTCTTCATGTCGATGAAGTCTGCGATGATGAGTCCCCCCACATTGCGAAGGCGCAGCTGGCGCGCGATTTCATCGGCGGCTTCGAGGTTCGTTTGCAGAATTGTCTTCTCGACGTCGCGGCCGCCTTTATTGCGGCCCGTGTTCACATCGATGGCGACGAGTGCCTCTGTTTCGTCAATGACGATGTAGCCGCCGCATTTCAGCCAGACCTGCCGGTGAAAGGCATCGTCGATCTGCTTTTGCACGCCGAACGTTTCGAAGATCGGCGTTGCGCCGTCGTAGAAATGCAGTCGATTGCGCGAACGACGCGAGATTTCGCCCGTGAGCGATGCCATTCGGTCGATGGCTGCTTTGTCGTCGCAAAGCACCTCGTCGATTTCGTCCGTGAGGAAATCGCGCACGGTGCGGTCGATCAAATCCGGTTCTTCGAAAACACGGCAGGGTGCGGGATTATTCTTGATCTGTTCCTCAACGCGCTCCCATTGCTCGATGAGAAAGCGCAGGTCGCGCACAAAGTACCGCGCCCGCTGGCCTTCGCCGACAGTGCGGATGATCACGCCCACGCCTTCGGGGATATCAAGCTCACGGAGGATGTTGCGCAGCCGTTCGCGTTCCTTCGGATCTTCGATCTTGCGCGAAATGCCGCTGCGATCGCTGAACGGCATAAGTACGAGATAACGGCCGGCGAAACTCAGGTTCGTGGTAACGCGCGGACCTTTCGTGCCGATCGGGCCTTTCGTGACCTGCACGATCACCTCCGAGCCGACCGGGTAGATGCTCGGGATATCTTTTGCGGTGATGCGCTTTTTCTGCCCCCGCTTCTTCGGCCGGTCGATTTCCTCGATGCCGCTGTCGAGTGCAGCGGGGATGGCGTCCCAGAAGTGGAGGAACGCATTCTTCTCAAAGCCGATGTCCACGAACATCGCCTTGAGCCCCATCTCGATGTTTTTGACCCGACCCTTGAAGACCGAGCCAACGATGTTGCGGGATGAATTGCGCTCGACGCTATACTCTTCCAGCCGGCCGTTCTCGAGCAACGCCACGCGCCGCTCCAGTTTCTCCACGCTGACGACGAGCTTGTTGCCCGTCTTGCGCTGCATGCCTAAAATTTTTCGAACTTTTTCGATCATAAATTGGAAATTGTGTACTGGGACGATGATCGCGAGCAGAACTCAGCGATCCGGCGCAAGCGTCTCGCTTGCGAGGGCTGAGTACGGGCAACCCGAATGATTGCGCTGCGCGCTCTCGGAACGACGGGCTCATGGGCGCGTCCGCCTTGGAGGTAGCGGCGCCGGCGTGTTTTTCGGGTGCGCGCCAAAGAACCGTGAGAAAAACCCGCGCTTATCCGGCGTCGGTTGGGCCACCGGTACCGCACGCACGACTCGCGCCGGGCGCTCTTTCACTTTTCCGCGCGCGTCAGCCTCCTGCTCCACATCAGGCGCGTCGCCGCTGCTGGCCATCTGCGTCTCTACCTCGGGAGATTGGTCGCTGTCCTCGTCATCGGAGTTCACGCTCTGCTCCGAGTCTTTGAAAGTCACGTCTTTGATTTGCGCGAACGGATTGGGATGATGTGCTGGCGCGATCCAGGCGAGCTGGGGCTGGAAAGTACCGGCATCCATGGCGAGCGCGCGCTGCAAAATACGCGTCGCGATTGGCCCTGCCACGGAGCCGCCATGACCGGCACTTCCTTCGACCATCACAGCCACGACGTACTTCGGATTATCGTAGGGCGCAAAGCAGCAAAACCATGCCACGTTACTTTTCACTCCGCGGTCGCTTGCTTCTGCCGTGCCGGTTTTCCCCGCCACTTGCACGTCCTTCAGGCGCGCACGCCCTCCTGTCCCGCCATCTTCGTTCACAACTTTCCACAAACCGCGCCTCACCAGCTCGATCTGATCGCGCGTGAAATCGTCGCGCAGGTCAGCATCGATCTTCGGTTTCGACGAAACGACCGGCTCGCCTTTGTCGTCGAGCACGGGTGAACCGTCCTGGTTTAAAAGTTTGTCCACCAGCCGGGGATAGTACGAGATGCCGCCATTGGCGACAGTCGCGTAAGCCATTGCCATTTGCAGCGGAGTGGCGAGTACATATCCCTGCCCGATGGAGACGTTGGCGGTGTAGGCCTGCGACCAACGCTCGCGCGGATAATGGATCGACATCCATTCCGGGCCAGGCATGATGCCCGGCTGCTCGCCAGTCAGCTGAACGCCGGTTTCTTTGCCCAGGCCGAGGGCGTTACCGGTCTGGTCGATCGCTTCGATGCCGGCGGCATTTC